>JAVBSE010000207.1:0-21642 GCA_031547315.1 Opitutales bacterium | reverse complement strand
TAACCCTTCACTTGTCCTTGCGCAATACCTACGAATCGCACCAGTGCGAGACCCCGCAAGCGAACGTAGTTCGACTTGCGAGGAGGATAATTACGAAGTAATTACCTGAGCTAAGCGAAGGCTAGACTCTGCAAGCTAGTCTAATAGGTCGTTGCCAGTTGTACTCGTGCTTTGCAGCTCGGTCTTGCGCTACGCTTCAGACTCTTTGCCTTTGGCAAAGCTACCTTCTCGGCTATTGCCTCGGCGTCTATGAACCCCGTTTTCTGAAAGGAAGACAGGGTTCTCTGTTTGCTGGTACAAGGAACTGCTCGAAGCACTAAAGTGCGACGCCGAGGGTGCTGCAATGCAGCAGCTCGACCAGCATAGCTGGGAAGTTTTGCTTCCTTCAAATACAGAGATTAAAAAATTCTCGAGCATTTGATTTTGAAATGCCACACATATTGACATATCTGCTACGAAGTAATGATTGATCTCGGTGCCCCATATTTAATTGCAGCTTTGATAAGTCTGAAAAATGTTTTGCGTGATAAGATGCAAAAGTATGTCTTAGCACATCAGGAATCCATCTACCTTTAAAACCTGAACTATCACGAATATTTTTCCACTGACTAGGCCAATTTTTGGGACAAATATAAGATTCTTCATTCAGCCTGAAATTTTTGAAAAGTGATTTTAGTGATGGACAGATATCTACATGTCTGGTGCCACCAGTTTTACTGCATTGCGAACGTACAGTAATGATATTTTCGTCTAAATCTATGTCTTGCCATTTCAAGCGCAAAACTTCTTTTGGTCGTATCCCTGCAAATGTTAGTAAACCCACTGCTATGGAATAAGATTGATTATTTTTCATTTTAGCTGTTTTTAAAAGCTCTTTTGTTTCAGAAATTGAAAGAGGTTTGATTTCCATTTCAAAAATTTTCTTTTTTTCTATTAATTTTATTATATTGCGCTCGCACCATTCATGCCGTACTGCAAACTCAAATAATCCGTGTAACATTGTTCTTGCTTTATTAAATTGATTTGGTGTGTTGAAAGTTGACGAAAGCCATTCTTCACAGTTACTTAGTGATATCTCAGAAAATTTTATTTTGGCGAATTTAAATGAGTTCTTAAATAAGCGTTGTCCAAGATACTTTATATTATTCAACGAATCAGCGCGGAGATGAGATTTTTTTTATAGATATAATAAAAATCCATCTTTTATAGACATTTCTGTCTTAAGAATATGCCTTTTCCCTATATCAATAATTTTATTGCAAAACTCTAATGCATTTAGCGAACTTTTTTCATCTTTTGCATCAAGTATGTTTTTGATAAGTCTTGCCGCATCGAGAATAGAAATATTTGTTCCCGAGAGCAATATATTTGCCGCAATTATTTCGTGTTTCATGGTATTGATAATACCATTGTCAATATTAAATTACAAAAAATGCTATAACGGTTTAAAATATTAAAAAAAAAGAAAAATAAAAACAAACAAAAGCTTGTAATTAAAAATGCAATTAACTGTATGATAGCTTCTTATGGAAATTATTTAACAATGGTATTATCAATACCATATCGTGACGTCATAAATAAAAACAAGGAGAAAAAATGAATATTATACTACTAAAAAATAGATCATTTGTTTGTCTATTATTTGCAATATCTATTTCCACACTTTTTCCAAAAGTCCAGATGCATGCGGCGCAAGATAATTTTGTAAGTTATTACAATGAAGTGAATGTATATAGTATTTGGCCGTTAGTATATGATTTTATAATTGTAAATGATTCATCAGGTCTGGATTTTACAAGTTCTACAGATATTTACATGAACGGAACAGGCTATGGGCGTACTGATTCAATTTCTGCTAATCCTGGGGGGCAGGATGGAGTTATGATAAAGAATCTTGATTTGACTTATGCAAATTTCTATCAAGCAAATTCTATTGGTGCAAATTTTACAGGTAAAGATTTAAGCTATGCAAAATTTAATAGCGCTGACTTAAGAAACGCAAACTTAAGTGGTACAAATTTAACTCAGGCTAACTTGAGTAATGCGTATCTTGAAAACACAAATTTTGAAAATGCAATAATTTATTCGGCAAATTTTACAGCTCCTAGTTCTTATTATCCTCCTGTCGGTTTCGTATTGACAGAGCTTCAATTAAAATCTACTCGAAGCTATAAAGATAAAAACTTAGGTGCTATAATTTTTTCTGATAATGATTTAAGGGGGTGGGATTTTTCCGGTCAAAATATGCAAGGTGCACGTTTTGACGGATTTAATACATATCTTCAAGGTACTAATTTTAGCGGTGCAAATCTAGAAAATGCTTCATTTGCATTTGCAACGCAAGGACCTTATGGAGAAAGTAATATTGGCCCTGCAAATTTTTCAAAGGCCAATTTAAATCATGCCGATTTTAATTCCGCAAATATGACAGGTGCTGATTTTTCGAATGCATCTTTGGTAGAAACTAAATTTGAAAGCACTAATCTTTCAGGAGCAAATTTTAGAGGTGCAGACTTAACTCATGCAGTTTTTAATACTACAGTAGCGCTTGCTGGAAACCAAAATACTGACTTGTCAGGTGCTGATTTTACAGATGCTATAATATTTGGTGCACAATTAGCATATGCAACAAGAGACAATAATTTTACGTACGAACAACTTATCTCAACAAAAAGCTATAAAGATAAAAACCTTGGAGGTATAAATTTGAGTTATTGCACTTTGGGAGGTTTTGAAATTAACTTTGAAACTTCGGGAATAAGTTTTTCAGGATTCAATCTTGAAGGTGCATATTTATTTGCTACAAAAATATCACTCTGTAATTTTACAGATGCAAACATTAAAGGAGCTGAATTTAGGCTCAGTAACTTATCTTACTCACAATTAATAAGTACAAAGAGTTATAAAGAAAAAGACCTTGGCGCTATAGGGCTAGATGATGGTTATACAAAAGGATTTTTCCATGTGACGTATGATGGGTTTGAAGGCTGGGATCTTTCTGGTCAAAACTTAGAGGGCGCAAAAATTACAGGTCAAGTTTGGGGTTATGAAAGTTATTTAGATGAAAATGGAATTCCTAGAATATCACTTGCAAATGTTGAAACAATTCTAATTTTGAAAGATGGAGAACTATTTTCTCAACATGTATTAGAATCATTTCTTGAAAATAACAAGGCTTGGAGTCTCGATTTAACTGATGCAAATATTAAGGGAGCTTCTTTTTCAGGTGGCATTAGAAATAATGTTTTTGATTACACAGACAACAATTATGGAAATTTAACATTTGCTCAAATTGCGTCTACAAAAAGCTATAAAGAAAAGAATCTTGTGGGGGTGACATTTGGAAATATAAGTCTAGAAGATTGGGATTTTACTGGGCAAAATATGCAAGGGTTTTCGGCTTCATGGCCGGGAGATGTATTCAATATGAATGGTACAAACTTCACAAGTGCAGATTTACGTCATCATAGTATATATCAAGTTTTTCCTGGTGCAATATTTAAGAATACAATTGGATGGGGTGGCAATATTATAAATATTGATATGACTACATCTTCAGACTACATTCACGTAAGGCGAGACGAGCTTGTGCCTGATAATCCTCGTAATGTAGTGATTCAGGCTGACGAAAATATAACTTTTAGTGGAGATTCGCATTTAATACTTGAAGAGGGCGGAATTTTTGAAATAGAAGCCGGAGGATATCTGAAACTTGAAAATACGAATATTGATTTTCATATAGGTAATACAGATAGTGGGAAAATTATTGTAAATGGAACTCTTGAATTTACAGAATTCACAAAGATAAATATATTTTTATCAAACGATTTTTTAGGTAGTTTAAATGACTTTGACCTAATAAGCCTTGGATCAGAAAATTTTCGAACATTTGTTTCTGAAATAACAAGCCAAATAATTGGTACAATAAGCAAAGATCAAATATCTGTTATGGATTCCGATGGAGAAGCATTTAAAGGTTCTTGGGATTTTTCATTTAGTGAAAATGGTTTTTATGTATCAATACCACAAGTTCCAGAACCTGCTGAACTTGGAGCAGTATTTGCAAGCCTAGCTCTAGGATTTAGTGTTTATTTTAGACGAAAGAAAAAATAAATTTTCTTAGTAAAAAATTCAATTAGATGCTTATTCGAGAGGATAAGCATCTTTCTTTTATTTTACAGTCTTGACGAAGTGGGGGATTATTTAGAAAATACTAGGTCAAAATATGAAATTTACCATTATTGCGCTTCTTATTCTTGCAAACGGAGTTTTTGCAATGTCAGAAATTGCTCTTGTTTCCACAAGAAAATCAAAGCTTGCCGCAGAGGCAAAAAAAGGCAGCAAAACTGCTCAGGACGCAATAAACTTAGCAGGCAATCCTGACAAGTTTTTTTCCACTGTTCAGATTGGCATAACGCTTATTGGTATTCTTACAGGTTTGTATTCCGGCGATGTTTTGTCGGCAGATTTGGCAAGGTTTTTTGAGTCATTGGCATTTCCTAAGGCATATTCGCTCTTTACTGCGCAGGCTGTTATTTTGCTTACAGCAACCTATTTTACTTTGATATTTGGAGAGCTTGTTCCCAAAAGGATAGGGCTTGCAGCGCCAGAGCGCATTGCAAAAATTATCGCAAAGCCAATGCTTATTATTTCAAAATTGGCCTCTCCGTTTGTTTTTATTTTAAGCAAGTCTACGTCTTTTGTATTAAAGCTTTTGCGAATAGATTCAAAAAACAGCCGCATAACTGAAGAAGAAATCAAAATGATGGTTGCAGAAGGCGCCGTAAGTGGCGAAGTTCAGAAGATAGAACAGAACATTGTAGAGCGTGTGTTTTCTCTGGGCGACAGGTTTGTGGGTGCAATTATGACGCCAAGAAATGAAATTGCTAAAATTGATATTTCGCTTTCAAATGCCGAAATTAACGAGCTTGTAAAGGCCAACCCTCACACAGTATATCCTGTCAGCGACGGAACTTTGGACAAACTTTTGGGCGTAGTTTCTCTTGAAGATATGTTCGGAAAATTGACTGACGCAAATTTTGAAATAAAAAGTATTTTCTTGCCGCTTGTCTATTTTCACGAAAATACCAAGGTCTATAAGGCGCTTGAAGACTTACGTACAAAACGCTCTAAATATGGGCTTGTATGCGATGAATTTGGAGTGATAACAGGCATAATAACACTAAACGACATCATTGACGCAGTGCTTGGCAATATGCCTGAAGCCGGCGAAGAATTAGAAATTGTTGAACGTTCTGACGGAACTTATCTTGTAGATGGCCAGTGCTCTATGCACGACTTTTTAGTCTTCTTTGAAACGCAAGAAACGCCTGACTCAAGCTACAATACAGTTGCGGGACTAATGCTTGCAAAGCTTGGGCGCATCCCCACAACAGGCGAAAAAATAGAGTGGAAAAATTTTACTCTAGAAGTTATCGATATGGATAATGCCAGAATAGATAAAATCTTGGTCTCAAAAAAATCAATTTCAGAAATTTGAAAATAGCTGAAAACAAAAAAATTTCAGCCTATCAAGCAAAAGCCCTGCAAATGTTTATTACAGGGCTTTTTTTACTTTATTTAACTGGCTGTCGATGCAGCGCACCAAGTGGTTAATAAATCACATACAAACTTATCTTATAGTCATCAGTGCAAAAAAAAGCCATCGCAATGATGGCAATTTTTAATGGCTGTTCAGGCTGGGATCGAACCAGCGACCAAGTGATTAACAGTCACCTGCTCTACCGCTGAGCTACTGAACACCGTTAAATTTAAAACATTAACTAAGGAGATTTTTTAGATATTTGTCAATAGATTTTTAAATTTTTTTTTGAGTTTTTTAAAATATGTGAAAATCAATTATTATCTTAAAAGTAAATAATTGATGGAATATGTTCTAAGCAATATAGGGCAGGGTTAAGTAAGCTATTTTATAATGATTATCATCTCACAAGAATTCTTTTACCTATTTGAACATCAGTGTATGCTTTGAAATTAGAGTAAGAAATTAAGCACAGATTACACAGATGACTTATCTCATAACATCTTTATTTATTGGGATGGGCAAGGGTAGTTTTATCCTATTTGAATCTGTGTTCATTTGCCTAATATGTGCTTAGAAAACAATTGTTTGAAATTATAAATTTAAGCCGACATGCAAAAATGTTTTCAAATCCTTTCTCAGTAAGAGCAGCACAAGATTGTATCTAAAGTTAACAGGACACTAATGAAATATTTCACAAAAAAACCTTTGGCACTTTTGCACCAAAGGTTTTAATTTTATTAAGCAAAGATTTTAGTCTTACTTCGTTTTTCTGCGATATACTGCAAGTGCAAGTGCCAATGCGCCCAAAATTGCCGCGTAGGTGCTTGGTTCAGGGATTATTGAAGTATAGATGCCAACAAGGTCTTTGCCGCCCTTTGCATTGTCAATAAATGAGAATGTTAAAGTGTCAGAAGCATCGCGCAATATAGAATAAATCTTGTCCAAATTGTACTGAGAAATATCGTTCCCTGCAGATATGAATATGAATTCTGAAGCGTTATAAACACCTTCCAACATCGTGAAGTCTAATACCAAATAGCCTGCATCTATGTTCAAATCAAGAGGGTCGTTTAGATTCTTATTAAAGTCGTCTGTATATAGTGTTGAGAAGCCATCAGCATCTGCAACAAACTCGATAAAGCCGCCGTTTTGTGCTAACCAAGCATCTTCGCCACTGTCGATACCTTCAACTCTGCGTAAAGATACCCTGCCAAATTCAATAGTATGTGTGCTGCCTTCAATCTTTAGATGACCCATATTGCTAAAACCATTTGCAGGGTCTCCGAATGCGCCAATTTGAACAGTTCCTGCCGTGAGTGTATTATTTTCGCCGCTAACAGTAAAGCGTGCAGAATTACCAACAGTATCAGCATAGCCATCTGCAATATTAAGCATGTTCGTTATTAGAATTTTAGAATCTTTGCCACCCAAAATAACTTCACCAAAGCCTGCTTTCAAATTTGCGTTTGTTCTAATTTCAAAGTTATTTCTGACGATTATTTCATTGCCAACGCCATCAACCAGAAAATAAGCAGTTATGTCTGTTGAACTGTCGCTTCTGGCCATGTTAATATTGTTGGTGTTGACTTTATTGTTATTGCCGTCAATTAAAAACTTTGCAGTGCCGCCTGTATTATTATTTTTGTTTAGAATATTTATGTCATCGCGAACAAGCACATCGTTGTTGTCATTTTCCATCATAAAAACAGAAACGCCACCTGCATAGCCATCTCTGTTGCTGCCAACATTGATGTTTGTACCATAAGAGCCATCACCGCCACGCAAAACTGTATTGCCCATTAGCTTAAACTCTGTTACGTAACTGGAGTTTGCTTCGCTGGAAAGTCCCATGTTAATATCATTTATATTTATAATGTTCTTTTTAGTTTCATCAGAACTGCCTGCATAAAAATAAGCCTTGCCTGCAGAAGCAATTGGCTGACCATCATGGCCGCCAAGGTTCACGTTGTTAGAGCTCCAAGAATTACCGGAACCCAAAACTCTTACGCCAACTTCGCCACCTGTAATAACTTTATTTTGAGCCCAGCCATCAAGGTTGATATTGCCTTCACTATTTATAACTTGATTACCTGTGCCCTCAATGAGCATTTCAACTTTTCCGCCGGAACGATCAACATCTGTTTCAATACCCTTAAGATTAACTGTATTATCGTTACCTGAAATATGCCATGTAACAGTGCCGCCGCCAGTAGAACCATCTTCAACTCCAAAGCGCATAGAACCATTAGGATTGAAAACATTATTGTCACCGGAAACCAATAATGTTGCATTGCCTGTTGCAGAAGAACCGGATCTTAGATTAAAGCCCTCATTTGCAAGAGTAATTGTGTTATTGCTTTTTACTTCAAAAATTCTGTTTGTTGCGTCATTTGAACCGGAATGCATATTGAAGTTTCTCAAATTCAAATTAGAATTTTCAAATGTAAAATAACTGCCTGTTCTGGCATTAATATTTGCATTGCCATTGAAAGTTGCCCTGTTTGTATTGTCAGTGCCTGCAACATTAAAGTAAGCTAAGTCGATATTATCTGCAGAAAAAGTGTAAGCACCGTTCACATTTATTGTGGAATTGACATTAGCAGAATCACCATCTTGCCCCGCACTGCCTTTAATGTATACATTTGCTTCAATGTTCAACGTTGCAATATAAAATGCGTCAAAATTTACATTCATTGCACTTTCCGCTGTGCCAAAGTCTGAGCTAATAGTGGCAGTTATTTCTTCAAGTTTAAGATTCATTCTGGCACCATCGGCAGTGTACTGAGAGCGTGCCCAAGGCAGAACAGTTCTGTCTCCAAGCGCAATGTCATACCAAGTGCTATTTTCTTGGTATTTATCCCAAGAACGAAGATCTAAGAAATCAGTATAACCCCCATTGGCGTTATCCATTCTAAATGTCATTGTAGTATTTATATCTGCAGATGCAAACGACGCACCTAAAAATATTAGCGCTAGCGAAGATAATAGTTTTTTCATAGTATGATTATGTTTGTTATATAAAATATAGTGTTGTGAACTGTTTTACATGACATCTATAAAAGCCTTTAAAATCAAGCATTTTTTTAAAAAATCGCCTCAATGGATTGAGATAAGTGTTCTTGAAAACTAACATATAAAACTTTTTTTAATTCATAAAATAAAAAGACAAAATAGAATCTTCTAGGCTTTACAGTAAAGCTATTGCTCTGCTTGAGGATATTAATTATAGACGGCAAAGTATGAAAATGAGTATAAAGAAATATATGTGTGGATGGCTTTTTCTAGGTATGTCATTAATTTTGGGATATGCAGAAAATGATGTTAATAAGGGGAAGATAAACTTTGACGAAGCATGGAAATTTCATTTGGGAGACGTTGACGAAGCTCAGTCTGTCAATTTTGATGATAAAAAGTGGAGAAGCGTAGATTTGCCTCACGACTGGAGCATAGAACCTATCGCTTCGCCAGTGGAAGGCGAAACTGTAGGGCCGTTTTCTAAAAAGAGCCAAGGCAAAAGCGACACAGGGCATTTTCTGGGCGGGCAGGGCTGGTATCGCAAAACATTTACAATCTCAAAAGAAGATGCAGGCAAGAATTTTGTTATCTATTTTGAGGGCATATACAATCAGGCAGAAGTTTGGATAAATGGGCAAAAGGCTGCATTTAACGCCTATGGATATTCTTCTTTTAGAGTTGACCTAACAAAGTTTTGTAATGCCCCAGGCAAAGCAAATGTGCTTGCTGTAAAGGTTATCAATGAAGGAAAAAATAGCCGTTGGTATACAGGTTCCGGAATTTATCGACACGTTTGCTTAATAAAAACAGACAAAATTCACTTGGATACATGTGATACTTTTATCAGCACATCAAAGCTTAAAGATAAAAATGCTGAACTAAATTTAATCACAAAAATTCATAACAAAATAAACAAAGACGCCAAAGTAAAATTGGGTCTAAAAATATTTTCGCCTGCGGGTAAAGAAGTTTATTCTATGGCAAAAGATTTAAACGCTAAGGCAGCTTCCGAAACTCCTTTTAACACATCTTTCAATTTAAAAAATGTTGAGGCATGGTCTACAGAATCGCCTGCTTTGTATAAAATGCAGCTTGCAATTACAAGTTCTGAAAATTCAAAAGATATAATAGAAATTACTTTTGGCATAAGAACAATAGAAGCAAATGCAAAAGATGGTTTTCTTTTAAACGGCAAATCTATAAAACTTAAAGGCGGCTGTATTCATCACGACAATGGACTCTTAGGCGCTGCCGCAATAGACAGGGCAGAAGAAAGGAAAGTAGAGCTTCTTAAGGCAAATGGATATAACGCCATTAGGTGTTCGCATAATATACCATCGGAACACTTTCTTGATACTTGCGACAGGCTTGGAATGCTTGTGATAGATGAAGCCTTCGACCAGTGGACAGTTGGAAAGACAGGCGAAGACTATCCCGCTTCTTTAAAGAGTGGAGCGAGCGAGACCTAATAACAATGCTAAGGCGCGACAGAAATCATCCATCTATCATAATGTGGAGTATAGGAAATGAAATTCCTGAACGCTCTGACGATGATGGCGTTGAAATCGCAAAGAACCTAACTGAGATTGTAAAGAAATACGACACAACACGTTTCACCACTGCCGGCATTAACGCTTTTTGGAGTAAAAAATTCAAAGATATCGGACATGATAAAGCTGCCCAATTAGCTATGCAACATTTGGATATTGCAGGCTATAACTATATGTTTGGCGATTACGAAAGAGACCACAAGTCTCATCCTGAGCGCATAATGTATGGCAGCGAATCATACCCTAGAAATACTGCTGAAAATTGGAATCTTATTGAAAAAAATAATTACATTATCGGCGATTTTGTTTGGACGGCAATGGACTACCTTGGGGAAGCGGGTCTTGCACGTGCAGTAGAAATTCCTGCGGACCAAAAATTGGGCTGGCTTATGCCTTGGCCTTGGTATAACGCATGGTGCGGGGATATAGATTTTTGCGGCGAAAAGAAACCTCAGTCTTACTACAGAGACGTGGTTTGGAGGCTAAGAGACATTGCCCTTGTAGCAGGTCCTACACCCAAAGAAGGCTACAAGCACGAAATCCATTTATGGGGCTGGGCGATAGAACAGCTAAGCTGGAACTGGGATGGCATGGAAGGCAAGAAGATGAATGTTAATGTCTACAGCCGCTCGCAAAAAGTAAGGCTTTATCTTAACAATAAACTTTTGGAAGAAAAAGAAATTGATAAGAAAAAACTAAAAGCGTCTTTTGAAGTCAATTATGCCCCTGGAGTTTTGAAAGCAGTAAATGTATCAGATGATGGCAAAGAAACTTCATCTGCAATTCTTAAAACAACAGGGAAACCTGCGGCAATAAAACTTATTGCAGACAGAAGCAAAATCAATGCCAGCAAAAACGATTTGGCTTACATCAACATTCACATTGTCGACAAAGACGGCAATCTTGTTCCAAATGCAGAAGTGAATCTTAATATTAAGGCGTCAGGTAGCGGCGATATAAGGGCGTCCGGCAATGCTGCTTATGACGATATGGAAAGCTTCAATTCCAAGACTCCAAAAACCTTCAGAGGGAAGGCAATTGCTATTGTGCAACCCAATGGCAAAAAAGGCCCAATCACACTTAGCGTGACATCAAAGGGCCTAAAGGAAGCCAGCATTACAATAGAAACTAACTAATTACACAATTTTCATACACAAGGCGCATTCATTTGAATGCGCCTTTTTTTTAATTTAGATGTAAGTTAAAAATAAGCATCGCAAAATTTATCAAACAAAAAACGCTGTAATACCTTTAGATTACATCGTTTTAGGTTGGAGCCGAAGATCGGATTTGAACCGACGACCCACGCTTTACGAAAGCGTTGCTCTACCAGCTGAGCTACTTCGGCGAAGTAATTTTTAACTCACAACTATGAGTTAAAAATTCATAAGACTAGAATTTTATTGCGCTTACAAGCAAAAAAATAAATTCAAAAACATATTAATTTTTTTAATTCTTAAGCGTAAATATTTCTTTAATTAAATATAGTTTGTGCGCTCAAACTGCGTTTTTAATTTGCTGTTTGCAAATATGCTAAGCGAAAATTTTGCTCTGGTGGCGCCTAGGTAAAATTTACGTTTGTCGTCATCGCTGTTTAATTTTTCTAGGTCTGTTAGCAGAATGAAGTCTGCTTCCATGCCTTTAAATTCGTCAAGCGAGCCATAGAAAATTTTATTTTCGCCAAAGTCTTCGCCTAAAATTGGCGCAAAATTTTTAGATTTTAACAGTGGCGAAAGTGCCTCAAATTTATCATCAAGCGAAACTATTGCGATAGAGCTCAATGGTACGCCTTCTGCTTTTAAACTTTCTATTTTTGCGGCAATAAATTTTGTTTCGTCCTGCAGAGTTTCATAGAAATAAAATTCAGGCTTATCTGAATTGTCTTTTTGCATAATTTCAGAATATGTCAACTCTGCCCCGGAAATAATTTCTACAAGGCGTGCTATTCCAAATGGATTTCTGCAGTTTTCTGAGAGCTTGAAAATTGTGGGCTTATACTTTTGACGCAAAAATTTGAGGCGTTCTTGAGAGTCTTTTGAGCGCAAAAAGAAATCTCCAAACATAATCCATTTGCCGTTTTCTAGGCCGCCTTTAAGTGCTGCGTTTAGGCTTGTGTAGAAATTTTCGTCAATGAAATCTTGCGCTTCGTCGATTATCAGAACATCAAAAGCATCTGAGAAATTTTTTTCTAAAAAATCCCCATAGCAAGACACAAAATGTGGGGCTTCCAAGCGAGATTCATCTGCAATAAATTCGCTGAGTTCCTTTGTTGGGCTTAAAAACAAAATGTTTTCATTTTTTGACACTCTTCTGGCGTATTCTATAGACAGCAGCGTTTTGCCTGTGCCAGCAAGCCCGTCTACAACTATGCGTGGATTTTCTGCGAGTCCATCCAAAATTTTGTATTGTTCCTGCGTGTATTTTTTTGCTTCTATTTCTGCATTCAAAATGCGTTCTTTGGGAGAGAGTATTATGTCAAAATCCGGACGCAGTGCCGCTTGCATTGAGTCGAATTTTTGTCCTACAAAGTCGCCAAGTTTGAGCCCATGTTTTTCTGCTTTGCGAAGAAATATCTCGTGCAAGTATTTTGTGAATTTGCCGGAGTTTAGGTCTGCTTCATCCAGAAAGTCGTATTCGCTCCATTCGCTTGCGCCTTGAAACTGCTTTCTGAAATTAAAGTTTGTGAAAATTACGCAGTCAAAGAATGGGACGTTGCGCATTTGTGGATATGCGCTTTTTATGCGCCGCATGAGAGAGTAGGTATTGTCTTTTACTTGTTTGAAAGGGCCTTTGGGGTCGTAGTAGCGGCCTTCGCCATAACGCCATAGGCCAGACTTTCGGCCAAGGCTGCTTGAGGCTTTAATTTCTACGCACAAGACCCCGCATTTAGGGATGAGCACTACAAAATCTACTTCGCCTTCGCCTTGAGTTGAGTGCTGTGGAAGGTCGAAAGAATGCAGTACAACCCAATCTTTAGAGTAATTGTCGTCTTTGAAGTTTGCAAAAATTCGCTCTTCGCCTCGGCTGCGAGTATCTACATAAATTGGGGGTATAAGTTTTGCCATCAGTCTAAAATATTTGTGCCAACTATAAAAAATTTAAAAAACTTTTTCAAGACATATTGCTGTAAATGCCAAGTCTAAGTTGAAAAAAATATTCAAAAAATTTGACTATTTAAAAACTTTTTCGATACTAAAGAACTTTAAAATTAAAAACAGGCCTAGGACGACTGAAGCTTGCAAAAATTAAAAAACATGAGGGACGACCCTCAAGAAAAATTGAAAAATTATGAATTGGCTTGCTGTTATTGTTGCCGGACTTTTTGAAGTGGCTTGGGCTGTTGGCTTAAAACACACAGAAGGTTTTACAAAACTTGTTCCTACTGCGCTTACTTTTGCAGGTATGATTATTAGTTTTGGGCTTTTATCTTGGTCTTTAAAAACGCTTGAAATAGGCACTGCTTACGCTGTCTGGACAGGCATTGGCGCTGCAGGAACTGTTATTGTGGGCATTATGTTTTTTGAAGAACCTTCTTCTATTTTAAGACTTGTTTGCCTGTCTATGATAATCATAGGCATTGTGGGCTTAAAAATATTTTCCACAGCAAATACTTAAGCATTTGTTTTTTCTAAAGCCTGCACAGCGTAAGCAACACAATTAACGCAAGGTGTTTTTGCCTGTGTTTTGATTTGCTTACATTCAAGTGCGCCTGCGTGTTCTTTAAAGTAGGCGTCTATTTGTGCGTGTTTGGATTTGTCTGCCAAGAAGCGTGCGGCAAAAAGCGCTCCGCAGATATTTCCTTCAGTGCGTCCGCCGCTGTTTTGTTTAAAAAAGTCTAGCATTTCCTGCGTAGGGCTTTCTGCAAAAGCAATGTAAACTGCTTGGGCGCAAGAGTAGGGTTTGTGAAAAGACTCTGTAGCAATTTTTTCTTTTTGAGTCATTTCTTAGCCTTCTAAAATTTCTGCCTGAAGCTTTGTGAGATTTGCGATTCCTACTTTTGCGTAGTCTATAAGCTTAGAGAGTTCTTCTGCTGTGAATGTTGCTTCTTCGCCGGTGGATTGCAGCTCAACAAATTTGCCGGAACCTGTCATAACAATATTTGCGTCAACACTTGCGGCAACGTCTTCAACATAAGGCAAGTCCAACAAAACTGTTTCTTCACAAATGCCAACAGATACTGCCGCAACAGAATCTACAAAAGGGTCGGCAGGAAGCTGCCCGCTTTCTAAAAGTTTTTTGACTGCAAGTTTTGCCGCAACGTATGCGCCTGTGATAGATGCTGTGCGTGTGCCGCCGTCTGCTTGCAAAACGTCGCAATCTATTGCAAGAGTGAAGCCCGGGATTTTAGAAAGGTCTGTTACTGCCCTTAAAGAGCGACCGATAAGACGCTGAATTTCTATTGCACGTCCATCTTGTTTGCCTGCGCTGGGCCTTGGCTTTCTGGAAAGTGTAGAGTAGGGCAGCATTGAATATTCTGCTGTAAGCCATCCCTGCGTAAGCCCCTGTGAACCCATCCAAGACGGAACTTTTTTTTCTAAGCATGCAGCGCAAATTACTTTTGTGTTTCCAAAAGAAATAAGCACAGAGCCGCTTGCATAGGGGGCTATGTCTTTTTGAAAAGAAACTTTGCGCATAACATCAAATGCTCTGCCATCTTCACGAGTAAATTTATTTTCCATAAATTTAAGGAAAATCAAATAGCAAAACTAAGCAAGAACATTAAATAAAAAGGCTATAGAAAACAAAAAAAGCAGGGCTTCAAAAAAATGATAGCCCTGCTTTTTAAAAAATATTTAAGAAACTTTAGTTTGTTTTTTCTAGGCGCAATTTAAAGAAAATATTGTCGGGCTGAGGGCCTGTTTTTTTGACATTGTAGCCGCCATTGCCATCTGGGGACACTGTAAGATTATCGCTGTTCCAGTCTTTAAGATTTTCGCTCCAAAGCGGAGTGATTTGCACGTTTTCAGCTTCGCTTTGCGGAGTGTAATTTAAAGAAACAGTTTCATTTATAGCGGCAGGTACTGTTTTAACTGCATTTTGTGGATTTGCTCCAAAAACATAGCGTTCTAAATTTGTATTTGCGCCTGTGTTTGTTTTTGCTTCAGGCAGGGCAGAGTCTCCCCATAGGCCTTCTTTTGCAGCCCATCTGTTGTAAGAAGTTTTACCACTGTTAGATGCTGTTATTCCATCTTTAATTGCTTTGAGCGCAGCAGCTTCAAACTCTGCATTTGTACCATGAGCTGTGCGCTGCATATATACAAATTCTTTTTGACTGGTTTTAATATTATTAAACATTGCTGTGACCAAAATTGGGTGGCAAGTACCATCAATTAAGCCAGCAGCAACGCAAGATTTTGCCTGTATTGAAGCCGACATTAGCCCCATGTCAAAATATTGGGTGAGCTCTTGGCGTGCTATGTCTTGCGCAGTGTTTCCTTGTATCCAACCGGGCCAGCCCATATTTACAGTTTGTCCGTATTTTCTGCCTGCTAAGTCGCACATTGCAGGGCACCAAGGTGTCATGACAGTAACCTGAGGGCAAAGGTAGGCTGCTGCAACTGTTTGTGCCCCGCCTTGGCTAAAGCCACGTGTTGCAAGGTTTTTGCCATCCCATTTTGGCAGTGTAATTCCACTAGTAGATGTTGTCATTGCCATTGTTGCACGCAGTGTTTGGTAGCAGCGTTTGAACATTCCGTTAAAGTAAATATTTTTAGGGTCAGTTGTATCTATACATCTGTCTCTGTAATACCAAGTTGAAGATGTTTCTTTTGTAAGTCTGTCTTTAAGTGTTGCCTGTGCAGAGTCGTTTATCATGCTTTGTTTGATAGGATGCGGATTCATTGAAACGCCTATCATACCAATTTGTGCGTATGCTGTGGCATCACGTTCGTCGGCACCATAAGAGCCTGCGCCATAAAATGTGACAACTGCAGGGAAGGGGCCATCGCCTTGTCCTTTTGGTATTGCGATATAGCCTGTTGCCACTATGCCGCAAAGGTTTAGCCTTGTGTTGGAAGTGTCTGCATAGTTGCCTGCGTAAAGATCGTAACCATCAACTTTAACGTCAAAAGTATAGAGTGTGTAAGCCGCATTTTCGGACTTGAATTGCAGTTCAAATATAGGTTCAACAGCTTCTACTTCTGCTTTTCTTGCAGCCCAATATTTGTCGAAATCTGCAGGTCTTTCTACCGGCATAGAAATTTGCTCAGGCGCTACCATGAATGCAAAACGATGAAGCTGAGCGTCTGCCCCAGGAGAATTTGCTTCAAAAACATTGTTGCAGAAAAGTTCGTATTGCCCAGAAATTGTGGGTGTAAATGTGATTCTATTTTCTTCTTCGGCAACTAGATTGCCTGTTTGTATTGTTGTTGCGCCTAGGTCTCTTGTAATTTTATAGCTTGCGCCTGCAGGAGGGTTTGCAACTACAAGCGTTACAGGCGTATTTATTGGCGCTATTACGCCCTCAAAAAGTGGAGTAATCAGAAAGCTGCCATCTGTAGGCAGAGGCGAATCCGGCAAGGGTGTTGCGTCTGGGAAAATTATGTAAAGACCGCTGTCTCTTGCTACAAACCTGCCCATTTGGCTAAGGCTGTTAGAGTCTGTATAGATTTTTTCTACGCCGTTTAGAGCGCTAAAAGTGTTTGCGTCAGACTTATCTGTAAAAAGCCTATATTCACGCTGCCCGCCAATGATTTTAAAGCTTAAATTGTTTGGCAAATTTGCAATATTTGCAATTGTCAAGCCCTCTGATAATTCAATAAAAGATCTGTACTGGCTAAGGTCAAATTCAATAATTGCAGTTTCAGAGATGTTTAATTTTTTGGCAAGTAAGCCTGCCTGAATTGCGCCAAAAGTTCCGCCATTATTTACTGTAATTTCGCCAAGCGTTTTTGTACTTGTCATCAAGAGTTTACCGCTGTTTACAGTGATTGCGCCAGTGAACTCACTTTCGCCCTGCAAAATTTGCGTGCCGGTGCCATTCATTATCAGCGACATTTTGCCAAGCGTATCTGTGGCAGAAAGACCATCTTTTATAGAGCCATAAAAAGTGCCGCCTTCACCTGTAATTTCAATAATTCCCAAGCGAGCTTTATCTGCATTAGACACAGCGCCTGTTCTGTTTGCAATAACAGGGGCAGAGCCGCTTATACTTGAAATGCCGCCAACTTTAATTGTCTGAGTAAGCACTCCGGAGTCGTCTATTTTATTGTTTGCGCAAACTATAAAAGTGCCAAATCTGCCATTTACAATTTCAGGGAAGGCAAGCTGACCTTCTACTTCTGCATTAGTTCCGTTTACAGTTTGCAAAAATACTGTTTGATTAACTATGTTTAAATTGCCCTTAACTTTTACGTTATAAAGGAAATTGCCTGAAACGTGTTCGCTGCTCTGCCTGCCGCCAAGATTTGTGTAGCAGTCGCCTCTGTCCGTGGCGTAGTCGCAAATCCAAAAATTGCCATTAACGTAAATTGACGTGTTGCCGCCATCGCTCCAGCCTGTTGCAAAAGCAACGTGGCTGCGTTTGCCGTCAACGCTGCTGGCTACAAGTTTATCGCCGGATAGTACTGTGCCGGATTTATAGATAAAGTCCCCATCAACTGTGAAAGTTCCAGAGATAGATTTGTCGCCATAAATCATTAGCTCTAATTTATTAAGAGCCGGCATATTTTTAAAAGAGGCAACGTCATTGTAGCCGCCAGAGCCAAAGAAATAAACAGTATCGCCCGCAGCAGGCGCAGTTCTTACAGAGCTGCCTTCTGTTTTTTCCCAAGTTATGTTTGGCCATTTCCATTCGCCAGTAAGTGTGCTGGGGGTTGTAAATGTATCTGCAAAGCTTGTGCAGATAGCAAATAGCGCACCAAGTAGTATAGATTTTTTTAAGAATTTCATAAGTATAATTTTTTTAAATTTTTATTTTGCACGCTTCCATAAGGACGCTTTGTGACGCATTGTAACTTTGCCATTTGCAGCAGCTAAAATTTCTGCAACTTCATCTTGCTGGGCTTTTTCTGAAAGACATTCTTGTACAGAATTGCCGCTGGAAAGCGCAATGTTTAAAAGACCCCTTGGCGTATTTATTTGCGCTGTGCAGTTTTGTGAGTTAAATGACAAAAGTTCAATTTCGCCACGCTTTTTTGTTTTGCCCACTTCAAAATTGTAGTTTGTATTTTTTGCTTTGTCGGCAATAGAAATTGTCCAAACATCATCTATGCAAGAGGCAGAACTTATGCAGATATCTTTGTCGAAAGCTGCAAAAATATTTAAAGCAGAAAAAGAAAAAAGTAAAAATGCTAAAGATAATTTACGCATTATTTTTTGCGCCTATATACTGCAAATGTAAATGCCAATGCGCCAAAAATTGCAGCATAAGTAGAAGGCTCAGGAACCACTGTCATATTCATAACAGCCATTTCGTTAGGGATGCTTGTTGGCGAATCATCCAAGCTTTTTGTAGTGAAAAATATATTTGTACCATCTGCGCTTGCACTAGGCACTGTCCAGTTATCGCCTCCAGATTTTCCGTCAACGCCAGAAGGTGCAAAAGATGGCGTGTAAATTCCGTAATTGTCGCCAAGGCTTACTATTGTTTTTGAAGGAGCATCTGCTGATTCAATGAAAACCATTGCAATATTCATATCTGTTGCCACATTTGCATCTAATTCAAATGTGAATGTTCCGCTTGCAAGGCCTTCATTCATTCCTGAGGATGCAATATTAAATGAACCAAGTACGTAGTAGTCTTGTGAGGCATTAAGAAAATCACCTTGTACAAGGCTGTCACCTGCATTTAGTGTGAAATTTTCAAAGCCGCTCTGCCCCTGATTTTTAGAATCTACAATCAGAATGATTTTGCCAGAAGTTAAATAGTCATTTTCTGCAGCAGCATTAAAATCTGCAAAAAAGTTGCCCAGCGCATAATTTATTCTTGCAGTATCTGCATAAGAAAGTGCGCTTATTGAAAGTAGAATTATGCTTAGTAATTTTTTCATAGTATTTTTTATTTTAAATAGTTTGGTGTGAAAGATGCAGATTTAATTTCCGGCGTTGTCATAGGGGTTTTTCTAAAAATAACAGGGCTTGCAGCCTTTATTATTACAGAGTCCATTTTTTCTTCAGACCCAAAAGCATACCAGCCATTATCTAGACTTCCTTCTGCTTTGAAATAATAGTAATAGCTAATCAGGCTTCTGTTTTTTTCAATACCCTCAAGATTATAAACAAAAAGCGTGTCGGCAGGTATTCTGGATTTTTTTACTATGCCAGAGCCCACAAGGCTTTCTGTAAGGTCTCCAAGAGTGATGTCAAAGCAAGATGGGTTAGGTATGTAATTATCTTGGTTCTGATTTGCCAAATAAGTGCCAGCTCTGATTTCAGAATTAAACATTCTTACTTGTCCGGTAATATTTAAAGTTCCTTCTGTAGTGCCTGTGCGCACAAAAAAGAAATCTTCGGGCTGCAAAATTGTGTCGTTATGATTTACAAGATTGTCGCCAATCATATCGCCAAGCCTTGCCCACTGGGAGTAGCCGCCTTTTTTGAAATAAAAATATTGTGCCCCTGGCTTAAAATTCACACCTGCTTCATTTGCAGTTTTTATAAATAAAGAATTTTTTGGAATGCCTGTTGTAGAAACAAAAATACTTGCGCCTTCAGGAAATAGTGCATTTAGCGTCCAGTGGGGGATAATTTGCACACTTGTTCCAACAAGGCTTGCGTCAAGTGCGTCATCCGCTGCAATCAGCGTTACGGAACTTGCTGTGTTAGAATCTATTTCAAACCTAACACCTTCGTAAGCGCCGCTTGTAAAAATGAGATAATAGTGGTTTGGCTGAACGCCTGCCGCATATACAAGAGAATTATTTTCCCAAGCAGGGCTGTCTTTTAAAACCACAGTTTTGCCTGAAACAGAAGCTAGTTCCCCAGAAAAAACAGGTGCACGTGTAAATGGAACGCTGACAATAGTGTCTGAATCAGGGGGGCAGACAATTTTATAAGACCCAATAGGGTTTGTTTCGACAGCAGCATTTATAGATAAAAACGCACAGATAAGAAAAATTGTAGATATTCCTTTTTTCATTCTTTAGTAGATAGACTTATAATAATAATGTAGTTGTAGTAGCTGAGGCAATATGTACTTTGTTTAAAAAGAACACTTAAATTCTGTCAGATTGCAAAAATGCTGTCAACAAGCAAATTAGGATTTATGAAAATGCTTGCGCTCGCTAAAGTTTTTTGAGACTTTTCCAAAATATGTTAGGGTATAGGGCTTTAGTTTTTTTCAGTTTGTTTTTTGCGGCAATATCTGCAAAGGCTTATGTCGCCAAAGATTTAGATGAAAAATCTTTCAAATTTGAAACTTGCCCCCGCATTGCAAGCATTACCCCAAGCGTGAGCGAAACTGTCTTTTTGCTTGGTAAAACCGATAAGCTTTTAGGTGTCTCAAGATACTGTAACTACCCCGAAACTTTAAAAGATAAACCCAGTTTTGGAGGTTTTGTTGACCCAAATTATGAAAAAATTTTAAAGTTTAAGCCGGAACTTATAATTTTGCCCAAAACCTCTGACTCTACAGTAAGAGACAAGCTGGCAAGGTTGGAAATCCCTGTATTTTTAATTCATGCAGACGGCATAGATAATATAGTAAAAAATACCCTCATGATAGGGCAGGTTTTAGACAAAAATTTTGAAGCGCAGCTGCTTGCGCAAAAAGTGTCTGAGGCAATAAAGCCCAATTTAAATGTTTCTAAGCGCCCTAAGGCTATGCTTTTATTTGGTAAACTTGCCGCAGGAAAGGGCTCTTATGTGGGAGAACTTTTGGAGCGTGTGGGTTTTGAAAACTTGGCGGCAAAGTCGGGCACGCCTTGGCCTGTTTTGTCTAAAGAATTTTTGCTCTTAAATCAGCCCGAAGTTCTAATTTTAGAAGTTAAAGAGAACGAAAATTTCCAAAAAATGTGCGAAAAATTGTATGCAGACCCCTTATGGTCTAAAACACCTGCTGTAAAAAATAAAAAAATTTACGAAATAAATTCAGAGCTCATCATTGTTCCGGCGCCAAGAATAATAAAGGCAAGAGAGCGTTTAGACCAAATATTTTTAGATTCCATTAAACAGTAAAAAATAAAAAAAAGCTTGCCAGCTTTGTACTTTTGCCAATAGACTCTGAAAGTTATCTGAAAAACAGGAGCATTAACTTATGGCGAACAAATCAAAATGTCCACATTGCAACGCTGCTATTACGCGTTTGAATGTTGAAGAAATTGAACTAGAAAGAGAAAACGGCGGACCTTGGAAAGGGGTCAGTTATGCCTGCCCAGTGTGCAGAAAAATTATAACAGTTGGAATGAATCCGGATCTTAATAATCAGCGTTTGCTTACTCAGGTTCAGTCTATTGTAGAGACTGTGATTAAAAAGTCGCAATAAATTAAATTTCAAAAAAACAAAGTGCGTTCAAATGAAAAAATTTGAACGCATTTTTATATTATAAATTTGCTTGCGATTTTTAGCTGCGCTGGCAAAATGATAGGGATATT
>JAVBSE010000006.1:0-4903 GCA_031547315.1 Opitutales bacterium | reverse complement strand
CTGAATTTAAAAGTTTTTGAGCCTTTGCACGTGCCTCAGGAGAATCTAAATCAACTCCATCGGCCTTCAGCATTTGGTCTATTTTGTCGTTAATAATATATTCAATTTTCCCAAATAGGCTGGCATTCTTTCTTGCGTCAGCTTCTTTTTGGGCATCAAGCTCTGTTTTAAGCTGAGTAGATTCGCCATATTTGTGCATAACTTCTGTTGAAATTTGCGACTTTACAAATCTTGAAATTTGTTCTTTTGCGTCAAGCATGGCTTTTGAATAGGCGTTAACACGCATATCTGCAAATTTTGGGTCTGTTGATTTTACAGAAATTCCTGCAGTTCCAATAGCGTAAAATTTGCCATTATCAAAGCCCAAAGAAATCCCTTTTGCGTCTAAGTAATCTTGAGCGCTCTTTTTTGCATTGTTAGAAATATCTGCAAGGGCTTCGGGAGAGCTGTCGTAAGGGCTTTTAGGTTTTTCTGCCATAGCAGCTGCAACTGGCTGCGCTGCACTTGGCGCAGGAAGCGGCGCTCCTGCTTCTTGAGCGTTTGCAAAAGCTGCGCTTGCAGAAATTAGGGTAATTATTGATTTTAGTTTTATATTTTTCATTTTTTTGGGGAGTTTATTTTTTATTTAAAATACTATTTTTCAATTGGGCGGCAAAGCATTGGAGACTTTTCAAAAACTTCTTCAAGCTTAACTTTGCTTTCCACAACTCTTGCGTCAGATGTTTTTGGTTTCACTCTTACTACTTCAATTACTGCGCAAAATTTTTCTGCCTTGCCAAGGCTTTCGCCGGTGTAGGGGTCTTTAAGTTCTTTGCCAAGAGTGAAAACTTCATAGCGTGCGCCTTGTTTGATAAGGTCGCCTCCTTGGTTTAAGATAATGTCATTTTCATCAACGCTAATAACCCTTAGAGGGTAGATTGCATCTACAATTTTTGCAGAGCAGTTTTCTCCAAAAAGTCTGCAAAGTTCCATGCTTGCAGATGCAAATTCTTCGCCAATTTTGCTCTTAAAATTAATGCTGTTTGCAAATTTAATCTGTCTTGTTGCAATATCTATTATTCTTAAATTAACAGAAATTTTGCCTTGCTTAACTGTTATGGTTTTTTCAAAAGACGGAAAGTATTCAGACTTTGTATCTACTGCAAAATCTTCTACAACGCCTGTAACAAGATAGTCTGCGCCAAGTGTTTGCCCAAGTTTGCAAAGCTCTTCAACAGAGCTTGCGCCGGATTCTATAAGAGCCCTTTCGCTGCTAACAGCGGCAATGTATTCTCTGTCTAAAACATTAAAGCGCCTTGAAGAAACAAGAGGGTTTGCAAGAGACTGCGTAACTTGCCTTGAAACATCATCAGAACTCATTGCCTTGTCATCGCTTATGTAGCTGGATTTTGCAGTATAAATTGGCATTAGTGCAAGTCTTAGTCTGCCGCTTTGTGCGCCGGAATATTTTGCAACTTTTGCGCTTAATTTAATTTCATAGCCATTTTTTGCATTTGGGTTTTCTGAAATAATTTTAAAAGACGCAACTTCTCCCTTTGTTGCTGCGTCAATTTTTTTTGCAAAATTTTCAGAACCCATGCTGTTTACTTTAGAGTCTGTTTCTTTTGTTTCTAAAACTTTATTTAACTGGGTTGTGGAAGATAATTTTACACCCCTTACCTGAGAGACGCAGTCGTTAAGGGCGGCAGTTATTGCGCTTTGTTTATTTTCGCCTACTGCGGAAGATTCCACTTCAATATACTCAATTTTTTGTGCATTAAGAGAGCATAGCGTTAAAATTGAAATAAAAAAAACAGGGATAATTCTAGGTAGACTCATAAAAAAATATGTATATAACACCTTTAATCAAAACAATAATTTTAGAGTGTGTCAATTTTAAAAAAATATTTTAAATTTAATAAAAAGCGTTTCAAATTCTATGGTGCAAAGTTTTATTGCGCTTGACGAATTTTTGCAAAAAAGCAATATTGGGCAAATAACTTAAACAGATTATGGCAGACGTGAAATTTGAATATCAAAAAATGTTCCCAATGGGCGCAGACACAACAAAATACAGACTCGTAACAAAAGAAGGCGTTTCTGTTTCAGAATTTGAAGGCAAGAAAATCTTGAAAGTTTCCGCAGAGGCCCTCACAAAACTTGCAAGAGAGGGTTTTAAAGACATTGCATTTAAGCTTCGTGCTTCGCACTTGCAGCAAGTTGCAGATATCCTTGTTGACGCCAATGCCTCTGCTAACGACAAAAACGTTGCGCTCACACTGCTGCGCAATGCAGAAGTTGCGTCAAAAGGCGTTCTTCCATTTTGTCAAGACACAGGCACTGCAATAATTATGGGCAAAAAAGGCCAGTCTGTCTGGACAGGCATAGATGATGAAGAAGCTCTCTCTAAAGGCGTTTTCGACTGCTATACACAAGAAAATTTGCGCTATTCTCAAAATGCGCCGCTAAATATGTGGGATGAAGTAAACACCTGCTGCAACTTGCCTGCACAGATAGACATATTCGCAACAAATTCTAATTCTTACGATTTTCTGTTCATGGCAAAGGGTGGGGGCAGTGCCAATAAAACCTACTTGTACCAAGAAACAAAAGCGCTTTTAACGCCTAAAAAGCTTGTCGCTTTTATGGTAGAAAAAATGAAATCTTTGGGTACGGCAGCTTGCCCGCCTTATCACATTGCATGGACCATAGGCGGCACCAGCGCAGAAACCTGCCTAAAAACAGTAAAGCTTGCCAGCGCCAGATACTACGACAATTTACCTACATCAGGCAACAAGCTTGGCCACGCTTTCAGAGACGTAGAACTTGAAAAACTTGTGCTCGAAGAAGCGCACAAACTTGGCATAGGCGCACAGTTTGGCGGCAAATATTTTGCTTTGGACGTGCGTATTATTCGCTTGCCTCGTCATGGCGCATCTTGCCCTGTGGGCTTGGGTGTATCTTGCTCCGCAGACAGAAATGCAAAGGCAAAGATTGACGAAAACGGCGTATGGCTTGAAGAACTTGAATCTAACCCTGCACGCTTTATTCCTGAACAATTTAAGAATGTGGACACAGGCGATGGCGCAGTAAAAATAGACCTCAATAAACCTATGAGCGAAATTTTAGCAGAGCTAGACAAACATCCTGTTAAAACTCGCCTAAGCTTAAACGGAACTATTATAGTTGGCCGCGACATTGCGCACGCAAAACTTAAAGAACTTTTAGATGCAGGTAAGCCACTGCCAGAGTACGTAAAAAATCATCCTATCTACTATGCGGGCCCTGCAAAAACACCTGCCGGTATGCCATCAGGTTCTTTTGGCCCTACAACTGCAGGCAGGATGGACTCTTACGTTGACGAGCTTCAGGCAAATGGCGCAAGCCTTGTAATGATAGCAAAGGGCAATCGTTCTGACGCAGTTACAAACGCCTGCAAAAAGCATGGCGGTTTCTACCTAGGTTCAATTGGCGGACCTGCTGCAATTTTGGCTCAAGACAACATTAAAAAAGTTGAACTTCTTGAGTATCCTGAGCTTGGAATGGAAGCAATTTGGAAGATAGAAGTAGAGAACTTTCCTGCTTTTATTCTCGTTGACAACAAAGGTAACGACTTCTTTAAAAGTTAATACAGGGCTTGATGCTCCGTTACTGCAAAAACGCCACACTAGTCATGTACTAAGTACACTCCTAGCGTGGCATTTTTTTGTATACTCGCCTGAAGCCCTATCTTAGCTCTTAAAGTGCTTTAAGGCGTAACGCTGTGAAATTGGAGCTGATGCTCCGGGATCAAAAAGCCCCCCACAGGTCATGTAGGTCTTCTACACTTCCTGCGTGGGGCTTTTTGCTGTCCTCGCCTGAGCTCCAATTTGACAGCGTTAGATAAATTGGCGTGGTACGTTCTTGCTGCAAAAAAAAAGACTTTGGAATTACCCAAAGTCTTTTAAAATTTTTGTTTTTACTAAAACTATTTTGTCTGGCCAATTTCTTTTAGAAGAGCCTTAAACCAGTCTAAAGAAATATCAAAAGGTTTGCCGCCCTTAATGCGTTCAAACTCTATTGCACGCAGGATATTATTTTTGTCCTCATCATGCCCAATAACGCCGCCTTCACGACGCATAGCGCACTCAACAGCCATATCTGCACAGCTTTTAATAAGGTTTAAGTCTGCAACATTAGAAGCTGCCGCTCTTGCAAAATAACCGCTCTTTTGAACAAGCACTTTTTCTGCACCAAGCATTTCGGCAAACTGATTGCCAAACCACTTACCGGGGTTTACAGCGTCTAGTTTAACGTGTCCAAAAGCATCACGTGGAACAGATTCGCCCTTAGCTTCCATTTCTGCAACAATAGTTTTTACGCCTGCGCCTTCAGAAATGAAGATATTTACGCAGTCTTCTTTGTCCATAATTTCTTTAAGGCGTTTTGCCTCAGAAGCAATGTCTATTTCCATTTCAGGAATAAACACTGCATGAACGTCTCTGCGTTTCATAGAAACTCCAAGGCCGTCTGCAAAATCTGTAATTTTAAGCATTTTGCGATACTCTACTGCAGTGGCAGCAGTAAGCCATCCGCAGCTTCTGCCCATAACTTCGTGAATGATAAGCATTCTTGGGTTTGCTGTAGATTCGCTAACAACATTTTTAAAGTATTTTGCACCTTCTTCTGCTGCTGTGTATGCGCCAAGGCTTTGTGTAATTGGGAAAACGTCGTTATCAATAGTTTTGGGAAGACCGATAACTGTGAGTTCGTAATTGTTTTCTTTTAGGAACTTGGCAAGGTCTGCAGCAGCAGTATTTGTGTCGTCTCCGCCAATAGTATGAAGAATGTCTACGCCATCTTTAACAAGTTGGTCAGCAGCTTTTTTCTGAGGGTCTTCGCCTTCTTTTACAAGACCGCGCTTAAGGCAGTCTTTTACATTTGT
>JAVBSE010000016.1:0-7036 GCA_031547315.1 Opitutales bacterium | reverse complement strand
CTTGCTGCAGATTTTGCAAACACTAGCACTCTGCCAGGATTATCGTCTTGAACGTCAATCTGTGCACCTGAAACTTCAGTTATGCGGCGGATATTCTTGCCTCCGGGGCCGATAAGCGCACCAATTTTTTCAGGATCAATTTGCATAATCTTGATACGTGGAGCATGCTCTTTAAGCTCTTTATTAGGCTCTGCCAAAGCTTCTGCCATAACACCCAAAATCTTTGTGCGTGCTGTTTTGTTCTGCAAGATAGCTTCTTTTGCAATTTCGATAGGAAGACCCTTAATCTTAAGGTCTAGCTGGAAGCCTGTGATGCCATTTTTTGTACCACAAATCTTAAAGTCCATATCGCCAAAGTGGTCTTCTGCACCAAGAATGTCTGTTAGAACAACATACTTAGCAAGTTTGCCATCTTTATCGAAACGTGTAACAAGACCGCAAGAAATACCAGCAACAGGTGTTTCAATTGGAACGCCTGCGTCCATCAAGCTTAGGCAACCGCCGCAAACAGAAGCCATTGATGTAGAGCCGTTTGAGTCCATAATTTCAGACACAAGGCGGATTGCATAAGGGAATTCGTCTTCAGAAGGAAGCACCGGCAAAAGCGAACGCTCAGCCAATGCGCCATGACCAATTTCTCTGCGCCCGGGTGTGCCAAAGCGGCCTGTTTCTCCAACTGAATATGGAGGGAAATTATAGTGCAAAATAAATGATTTTTCTTTGCTGCCGCCTGTCAAACCATCTAATTCTTGAGTTTCACGTGATGTGCCAAGTGTTGTAAGCACAAGCGCCTGTGTTTCACCACGTGAGAAAAGTGCGCTGCCATGAACTCTTGGAAGCACGCCTGTTTTTGCGCCAAGTTTACGCAAGTCTTGTGTGCCACGGCCATCGCAGCGTTTGCCTTCGTCAAGAATATTGTCGCGATAAACAACTTCCTGCAATTCTTCAAATGCAAGTTTGATTTGATTTTCGTCGAACTTATCTTCGCCTACTTTGCCTTTTACAAATTCTGCAGTTTCTTGCATAAGCGCATTAACGTCGTCTTGGCGCTTTAGCTTATTGTCTTGGAATACTGCTGTTGAAAGGCGTGTGCCAACATATTCTTTGCACATTGTAAGAATTTCTTCTTCAACCAAGAATAATGGGAATTCACGCTTAGTTTTGCCGCAAAGCTTTGCAAGCTCTTTTTGCGCTGCAATAATTTTTTGAATTTGTACGTGTGCAAATTCCAAAGCTTCAACAAAACGTTCGTCAGGGCACTGTTCGGCAGAGCCTTCTATCATCATCATTTCTGCTTCGTTTCCAACATAGATAAGGTCTAGCGTAGAATCGTACATTTGCTCATGAGTTGGGTTCACTACAAATTCGCCGTCAATTTCGCCAATGCGAACGCAGCCAACAGGGCCCGCCCATGGAATGTCAGAAATAAGCATTGCAGCGCTTGCGCCATTTACCATAAGAATATCAGGATCGTTAGTCATATCTGCTGTAAGCACCTGACCTATAACCTGAACGTCGTTTCTAAAACCTTTTGGGAAAAGTGGGCGCAATGGTCTGTCGCACAAACGTGATGTCAAAATTTCTTTTTCTGAAGGGCGCCCTTCACGCTTAAAATAACCGCCTGGGAAGCGACCTGCAGCCGCAAAACTTTCGCGATAATCAACTGTAAGCGGGAAAAAATCTTGCCCCGGTTTTACGCTGTTTGCCGCTGTTGCCGCAACAAACAATGTTGTTTCGCCTATGCTGATTGTAACAGAACCATTTGCCTGTTTTGCAATTGTTCCTGTTGATATTGTAATGTCTAGTCCTTCGACTTTGACGCTATGTTCTTGTATCATTTATTTATCTTTCTTGTTCTTTTCTTTGTGCGATAAGGCGGATTGGACGCCTTTCCCGCGTGAAATTTAAAAATTAAAATCCTTTTTGAAAGCAAAATTAAAAACCTTGCAGACAAAAAGGATAAACTTTTAAGCATTCAAAAAAAATGCAAAAGCCCCATGACTTTTGCACAATTTTTTATCAACTAGCGGCGCAAGCCCAAGCGTGTGATAAGCGTATTGTAGCGATTAAGATCTGCCTTCTTAAGGTAGTTAAGAAGATTTCTGCGCTTGCTTGTCATTGCTATAAGACCACGACGTGAGTGAAAGTCTTTCTTATTAGACGCCAAGTGGTCTGTAAGATGAGCAATTCTTGCTGACAAAAGCGCAACCTGAACTTCGCAGGAGCCTGTGTCTTTGTCGTCAAGACGATACTCTTTGATAATGCTTTCTTTGTCTATGATATTTTTGTCTGCCATTTTTTTACTTTCTTTTTACATGATTTTGGGAGCCTTAACTTAAAGCCCACAAGCCCAGCACCTTGCCAGATTTGTCGTTAAAATAGGCAAATGACAGCCTATAAAATCAAGGATTAAGAATTCAATGTTTCCAAAAAACTCAAAATCTAACGCTATTAAAGGAGTCATTAAGAAGACTTTTGCCCCCAAACGCAAGCAGTTTTTGCAAAAAAAACGTTTATTCTTCTAAATAAAAAATTTAAGAAGTAGTTTCAGTAAAACGCTTTTCACGAATGAGCGTAATTTTAATAGGCACTGAAGTGTCTAGACTTTCTTGAATTTTCTCTCTTACAGAGCTTGCTATCAGCTTTGCTGCAATGTCGTCAACTGTGTCCGGCTCAACAATAATACGAAGCTCTTTGCCGGCCGCAAGCGCATAGGCAGAAACCACCCCTTCAAACGAAAGCGCTATATCTTCCAAAGATTTAACCCTCTGGAAATATCCTTCTGCAGGAGCCATTCTTGCGCCAAGTCTTGTAGAAGATATTGCGTCTGCCGTTTTTACAATTGCAGCATAAATACTTATGTCGGCACCTTCGCAGTGGTGCTTTAAAACAGCTTCCACCACAGCATCAGATTCTCCGCATCTGCGTAAAAGTTCTGCGCCTGCCTGTGCATGAGGCAGTTCAGAAGGCGAAACTTTGCCTATATCATGCAGGAGCGCCGCCCTTTTGGCAAGTGCGCTGTCTTGACCAAGTTCTTGCGCAAGCAAAGACGCAATTCTTGCGCATTCCAAAGAATGTTCCAACGTGTTCTGGTTCAAAGAAAGATGAAAACGCAAGCGCCCAAGCTCTGCAATAATATCGGGGTGTATACGTTTAATTCCAAGCTGTTCAACTGCATTTTTTCCTGCATCTATTGCAAGTTTTTCTACCTCAGAATTTGCAGAAGCCACTGCAGATTCAATGCTTACAGGGCTTATGCGCCCATCTTTTACAAGCGCCTCTAGGGCAATTTTTGCAGCAGCCCTGCGCATGGGGTCAAAGGCTGAAATCATAACAGAATCCGGCGTTTCATCCACAACCAAAGTTGTTTCAGTGCAGGCTTCAAAAGAGCGTATGTTCCTGCCCTCTTTGCCAATTAGCCTGCCCTTCATTGCCTCGTTTGGCAAAACAACTATTGAAGAATTCATTTCTGCATTTTTTGCAACCGCAGAACGCTGAATTACATTTGATAAAATATACTTGGCTTCCTGCTCAAGCTCTTCTGAAGATTTTTTTATAAAGTTTTTGCTTATCTTGTCTAAAAGCTGCGGCAAATTTTCATCTACCTCATTTTGCAAAAACTTTTCAGCAGCTTCTTTGTCTAAGTCTGCAATGTCTGTAAGTTTTTGACGATATTCGGCAGAGTATTTGTCTGCAAGAGACCTTAACTTTGCAACATAATCTGCCTCTTGCTTTAGGCGGCGCAAGTTGCGCTTGGCTTCATCTGAAGAATGCAAGGCATCGTGCAGGGCTTCGCCTGTTTTTTTCGCATTATTTTTTGCCTCTAATATAAGAGCGCTATATTCGCTTTCAAGGCGCATTGAACGTTCTTTGATTTCAGACTCTAATTCTAAACTGCGAATTTCAAATTTTGAGCGCTCGTCTTTTTCTATATCTTCAAGAGAGCCATCCAATCTTTTTCTCATTGCTTGAGACTGGATGTGCAAAATCAAGCACTCTGCCGCAAGCAATGCGACAAGAAGCCCAAAAACCACAGAATAAATGTTAAAACTGTCCTCCATCAAACTTAGCCTCGCCCAATTGTTATTATCTATTCTTACATATTCAGCTCATTTTGCAAGTTTTTAAGAAAAATTATTCTTGAACTATTCTTTTACACCCATAAGTTTTATCACTTAATGAATTATTATATGAAAAGGGGATTTATATTTTTAATTTTGCTTTGCACTATATTGCAAGGCTCTTGTCTTTTTGCACAAGCAAAGGCAGAAAAAAAAGAAGCTGCAAAAGTTGAAGCACCCAAACCTGAAAAAACAGATAAAATGGCGCTTAAGAAAGCTGTCAAAAAAAAGCCCAATTCAGATATTATTGTTGGCAGAGTAAAAACTATTACAGACATTCAACTTTATCTGCCCCTATCTTTAGATTGCTATATTTCTCACTTTCTTAAAAATGCAAATTTTGACGGAATTGAACCAAGAATCAACAGGCTAAAAACCAAGTTAAAAAAAGACAAGCTGCCTCTTGAAAATATCTTGGCGGAAGTTAACACTGCTTTTGGAAGGCAAGGTTTAAGACTAAAAGAAATAAGCCCCACAGAAATCAATATCAAAAACAGCATTGAAGATGGCGTTCCTCTTTTTTGGGCGTCTTATTCAGACCCCAATTTGATGGCGCACTGTATGGGCAAAACTAACGAAAGAAGAGCCGCAAAAAGCATTGAAGAGTGGAAGAAAACTCTTGCAAAACAAGATTACGACCAAGAAGTGAAAAAAGGAGATAACTACACCTACTATTTTATACTTGGATATAACCCTAAATCTAACGAAATTGGCGTGGCACTTTCTCCTCAAGAAGAATACATTTTTTGGATGTCGCTAAGTGAGTTTAAAAAGTTCTCTGCTGCGCTTTGGGTCGCACAGTGGTAAAGAAAAGCTTGAAGAGTTTTTATAAATTTGAGAGACTTTTTAGCATAAAAATTTTCAAGATATAAAATGAAAAAAGCCAAAACATACGGAGACTTAGCGGCAGAGCTAGGTCCTAAAAAAAAGACTCTCTACACAAAAACAATCACGCCGGAACAAGCAAAATTGCTGGATTCTTGGCTGGATAAGCATCTTTGGGCTCCGTATAAAGTTGACTATGCTCTTTTTGCCTACAAAGGCAAAGACGTCAATGTGGTTGCATATAAATCCGGCAAACTTGTTATTCAAGGCAAGGGCATGGAAGACTTTGTGTCTTTTGTTCTTGAGCCGGAAATTTTAGGTCAGGCAGAATTTGGCTATGATGAAGTAACCCACCCCCAGTGGTTTGAAGCCCATGCAGGCGTTGACGAATCAGGCAAGGGAGACCTTTTTGGCCCCCTTGTTTCCGCCTGCGTTGTTGCAGATGGAAACGCTGTCAGAGAGTGGATTGACGCAGACTTAAAAGAATCTAAAAAAGTTTCTTCTGATAATGCTGTCTTGGGAATGGCTAAAAAAATTAAGAACACAAAAGGCGTTATAGTAAAAGTCAGCTATGCCAATATGCAAAAATATAACGACCTTTATAAACGCTTTGGCAACCTAAATAAAATGCTTGCCTGGATGCACGCAAAAGCAATTGAAGGCGCACTTGCAGAACGCCATGTGCCTTGGGGTATGCTAGACCAATTTACAAAACAGCCACTTGTTCAGCGCCAGCTGGATATTGAAGGTTTTGAGCTTAAAATGGAAACCAAGGCAGAGTCTGACCCAGTTGTGGCGGCAGCCTCTATTATGGCAAGGGCGACCTACATTTTTGCAATGAAAAAACTTTCTACAGAGTTTGGCGAACCTCTCTTAAAAGGCTCTAGCGCACAAACAAAAGAGCAGGCAGTTCGTATCATAAAAAAGTTTGGGGCAGACGCCTTGCCTAATTTTGCAAAGATGCATTTTAAAACAGCTTCAGAAGCTCTTAAAGCTGCCAAATAAAAAGCAAAAATGAATGCTCTTGCAAAGTTTGATACCGACTACATTTCCGGCAAGTCCTATCTGGTTGGCGCAGACGAAGCAGGCAGAGGCTGTTTTGCAGGTCCTGTTGTGGCAGCGGCAATTTGCATTTCAGATAAGCTCTATAAAGACGAAAAAATTTTAAAGAGCCTAGAGCTTTTAAACGACTCTAAAAAACTCACAGAAAATGTGAGAGAAAAACTTTTTGAAATTCTTTGCGCCCTCAAAGAAAATGCAGTAATAGACTTTGAAGCAGCAAGCAGCAGCGTAGAAGAAATAGAAAAACTAAACATAGTCGGCGCAACAAAATTGGCTTTTGCAAGGGCGCTTGATATTCTTAATAAACGTGCAGATTTAAACCTTGCGTCATCATCTACCCCCGCCAGCCTTTTTGGCGAAGGCGGGCGCGACTTATCAAAAGCAGATGTTCTCATAGATGGGCTTGCACTTAAAAACTTTCCCTATCGTCACCTAGCAGTAGTAAAGGGCGACGCCCAAAGCCTTGCAATTGCAGCAGCTTCAATAGTTGCAAAAGTTACAAGAGATAAAATTATGAAAGAGCTTGCAAATAAGTACCCTGTCTATGGATTTGAAGTTCATAAGGGCTATGGCACGCCTATGCACTCTCAAAATATTTTAATCTACGGAGCCTGCGAAATTCACAGACCAAGTTTTCTTAAAAAACTGCGTGACGAAAACCCAAGTAAAGAAACGCAGACTGAGCTTTTTTAAGAAAGAAATTTTAATGTTTCTTTTGCTTTTTATTTTTCTTTGCAGAAACATTTTGCAGATTTTTTGCCTTAAGTCTTGCGTCTCTTTTAAATAGCGCAAACCACAAAACAAATATACAGGCAAAAGGAAGCATTATAGTTATAATGTCTTCAAAGGTAACTATTTGGTTTTGAAAATTTCTGTAAAAGGCATAATTGAGTGCGGCAATTATAAGCGCAAATGTTGCGGCATAAGCAAAAAATACATCTGAAAGCGCAAGTTTTAACGAATATGTTTTATTAAATTTAGGGCTTTTTGCACAAAAGTTGGCAATTATTAAAAAGATTAAAAAAGAA
>JAVBSE010000158.1:0-9646 GCA_031547315.1 Opitutales bacterium | reverse complement strand
GTACCCCGGAGCGGCCTTTGCGCCAAAAATAAATGAGCGTGCAGGAACGTCTGCATCTGGATTATGCAGAAGTTTTCTGTACAAATATAGTATGTGCAGCAAGTTTAGGTGCTGACGTTTATATTCGTGCAGACGTTTAATTTGAACGTCAAAAATTGAATCAGGGTCAAGTTCTACATCGCAAAGTTTCTTGACTATTGCGGCAAGCTTAACTTTGTTTTCACGCTTGATGCTCATATATTCCTTTTGGAATTTATCGTCATCTGCGTATTTTTCAAGCTTGCGGAGCATTTCCAAATCTTTTGCCCAAATATCTGTTTTTAAAGTTTTTGTGATAAGATTTGAAAGCCCCTCGTTTGCTGTTTTAAGCCAGCGACGCGGAGTGATTCCGTTTGTCTTATTGTTGAACTTTTCAGGGCAAATTAAATAGAAGTCACGCAAAACGCTATCCTTTAAAAGCTCTGTATGAAGGGCTGCGACACCATTTACGCTGAAAGAGCCAATAACAGAAAGGTAGGCCATGCGCAGCATTTTTGGAGAGCCTTCTTCGATTATTGAAAGATGAGCCAGCTTAGTATTGTCTTTGCCATAAACGGCCTCAACCTGCTTTAACCAACGAGAGTTGATTTCGTAAATAATCTGCAAGTGCCTTGGAAGAAGCTTACCAAAAATATCAACAGACCATTTTTCCAAAGCTTCAGGAAGCAAGGTATGATTTGTGTACGCAAAAACTTTTGTGCAAATGCCCCAAGCCTCATCCCAAGACATATTTTCTACGTCGATAAGAAGGCGCATAAGCTCAGGAATTGCAACTGCAGGATGGGTGTCGTTTAGCTGTATGCAAACTTTGCTTGGAAATTTATCCCAAGTTTTTTTGCCGTTCTTTTTAAAGCGGCGTATAATATCCTGAAGCGAGCAAGTTACAAAGAAGTACTGCTGCATTAGGCGCAGGGCTTTGCCGTTTTCTGTTTTATCGTTAGGGTAGAGAACCTTTGATACAGTTTCGCTCATCGCTTTTTGATGAACTGCCTGAGTGTATCCGCCGTCGTTAAATGCGTTAAGGTCTAGCTCTTTAGTTGCCCTGGATTCCCAAAGGCGCAAAAAGTTTACAGTTGCCGCCCCGTAGCCAACTACGGGCACGTCCCAAGGCACTCCCAAAAGTTCGCCGCTGGGAACCCAACGTGGTGTCCAGTCGCCCTTTGAAGACATTACGCCTTCAACGTGTCCGCCGATTGGCACTCTTACAGTGTACTCTGGGCGAACAATATCCCAAGGCGAGCCATAGCGCAGCCAGTTATCAGGCGACTCTACCTGCTTGCCGTCTTCAAAGCTTTGTGTGAAAAGCCCAAATTCGTAAAGTATTCCGTAGCCAACTGCAGGGTAGTCCAAAGTTGCAAGAGAGTCTTGAAAGCAGGCTGCAAGGCGGCCAAGGCCCCCGTTGCCTAAGCCCATATCTACTTCAGAACTCATTACTGCAGTGTAGTCAAGATTTAGCATTTTAAGAGCGTCTTTTGTTACATCAGTAAGGCCCGCATTTGTGAGCGTGTCTTCTGTGAGCCTGCCCATAAGGTATTCTAAAGAAAGATAGTAGATGCGCTTAACGTCTTTTGTATGCTGTCTTTCCATAGTGGAAATAAAGCGCCCCATAATGTCGTCGCGCACTGCAAGTGCTGTTGCAAGCCACCAGTCGCGGGTTGTGGCGTCTTCTGTCGCTCTTGCCAAAGAGCGCTGCAAGTGCCAGAGAATTGCATTCTTTAATTCTTCTGCTGTGGACTTCACGTAGAAGGGTGCGTTATCAGAATTTGAATTTCCTGTAGCAGATTTTAATTTGCTTTTTCTTGCATTAATCATTTGAATAATCTTATGGGTTAAAGTTTGATTTTGAAAATCGTTTTTTTAATCTAGCAGAGACTATGCCGATTTCAAGGATAGAATTACTATAAAAGTAAATTGGGCTTGAACTTGCAAAATTTTGAATTAGAGTTTTTTTATTCAACTTATCAATTTTTAATTCCAGTTTAATTATAGTTCGATTTATATAAGATGTTATTAGGGGGATATATTAAAAAGTTTTTTTTATATGCGCTTTTTTTGTGCTTTTTTGTAAATTTTACATTTGTACAGGCACAGCAAAGGCAGCAGGCAAAGCCAAAACTTCAGGCTAACGCAATGCAGCCAACTGCAAGCGGCGGCAGACCTGTGCAAACAGGGAATGTGAAAGTTGGAAATACATCCACAAGAGCTTGGATGCTCTCAGACAAAGATAAAGATTTGTTTTTTGCTCCGCAAAACGGCAAATGGACAAAAAATGCAAAAGGAGAAATTTTTGCCGACATTACTTATCTGGACAATTCTTATGCAAAAATAAATGCGCTCTTGGAAACAGATGACGGCAATTGGATAAAGCCATCAAGCTATACGCAAATTTATATGATGAACACAGGCTCTGCGCAAACTGCTTGTTTCAAATTTTCGGGGCTTGAAGAGGTAGATATTAAAAGCATAAAAATAAATTTAGAGCGCACACATAAGCACGAACTTGCTATTGTAAAGGCCTCTTTTACAGACAATGTTGCGGCGTTAAATAATCCTTATTTTGGCTGGCTTGTTGAAGAGGGATGGCGCAGACCTTATGCTGGGCCAGAGTCTCAGGTGAAAGATAACAAAACAATAAAGGGCAAAGTCATGACAGGCTATCAGGGCTGGTTTGCAACGCCAAACGATGCGCTTGACAGAGGTTGGGTTCACTGGGGAAATGTCCCTAAAGGAGAGCTTTCTGTTGATGGCTTACCATATATAAAAGACTATCCTATGCGTGCCCTAGAAAAAGCTTGCGATATGAAAACAGCAAGCGGCAAACCCTTATACTTATTTTCATCTGCAAATCCTGAAGTTGTAATGGTTCATTTTCAGCTAATGAAAAAATACAATATCGATGGAGCGTATTTACAAAGATTTGTAAGCTCTGGCTCTTATGGCTTTAACAAGCGTGAAGAGTGGGTTATGGCAAATGTGCGTGATGCTGCAAACAGAACAGGGCGTGTTTGGGCAGTTGAATGGGACGCAAGCGGCGGCGGTGCTCAAAACAGATATAACTGGGAAATAGCTTACGACGTTTCCGGCGGAATAGAAGAAACTGTTTACGAAAAAATTTCTGCAGACTGGAAGTGGATGATAGACAGCTTTGGCATTAAGCAAGACAAAAGCTATGCAAGAGAGGGCAACAAACTTGTAGTCTTTGTTTGGGGCATGGAGCTCAGAGACCTGCCAATAGAAGATTGCGACAGAGTATTAAATTTTCTTAAGCACGACCCAAAATATGGAAATAACTATTTCATAGGCGGAATGTCTGGCGGTTGGAAAAACAAGCCGCATTGGCGCGAGCATCTGCAAAGGCACGATGCGCTCTTAATTTGGCATTCCGGCAGGTACGCAGAAGACATTAAAGAGTTTGCAGAGCTGCTCCCTGGTGTAGAGTATTTAGCGCACGTTCACCCTGGTTTTTCTTGGGCAAATTTAAAGCACATTCAAACAAACTCTTACGAGGCTTTTACCGACAGAGAAGATGGCGCATTTATGCAGGGCAGAATAGACAGGTCCATAGAAGCCGGCAGTAAAATGTCTTTTGTGGGTATGTATGATGAGTATGATGAGGCTACTATGGTCTTGCCTTTGTCAGATGATAATCCTGAGCCTCCGTGCAGACCCGGCGCTGTTGTATTTTATGCAAGGCCCGGCGGCGAACATAACCCGCCTTTAAATTTGAAGCCTGAAGTTTATATGAAGTTTGGAACGTCTCCTCACAAGTCTGTTGGTGCTACCGACTTTTATTCTACTTGGGCAACGTCAATACAAATTCCTGCAGACGGAGAATATACTTTTAGCCTTGTTGGCGCCCCCGGCGACTCTTACAAAATTCACTCAAGCAGGGAAAGAATTTTGAGCGAAAATTTTATAGACCCTGATAATCCAAAAACATACAAAGTATCGCTTAAAAAAGGCTTTATGTATCCTTTAAAAATTGAGTACAACCATAAAGATGGGGCAGGTGAAATGTATTTGGTTTGGGAGGGTCCAAGAATTAAAAAACAGCGCATTCCCGATACTGCTCAGTTTGATTCTTGGGGCAGATTTCTCACAAATGAGGGCAAGTCTCCTTATTTGTATTTGGAAATTTCCAGCAAGATTAAGGAAGCTCTTAAAAAAAATCTTAAAAACTAAAAAATGGAAACATTGTCCGATAGCAAAACGCATCGCATAGATTTGATTGATGCGCTTAGGGGTTTTTCTGTTTTGGGAATAGCTTTGCTTCATAGTGCAGAGCACTTTAATTTGCCCATTTATCCTACAGATTCGCCTGCTTGGCTTGCAACTTTAGATGCGCTTACGTACAGAATAATTTTTGCAATGTTTGCAGGAAAAGCGTATTCAATATTCGCTTTGCTTTTTGGTTTTACATTTTATTTGCAGTACAAAAATACAAGAAATAAAAATAAAGATTTTGGATACAGATTTTTATGGAGGCTGCTTTTGCTTCCTGTGTTTGCAGCATTAAACGCCGCATTTTTTCCTGGCGGAGACGTACTTTTGCTTTTTACGTTTTCAGGTTTAATTTTATTTTTTGTGCGCAAATGGAAGCAGGTTTGGATACTTGTGTTTTCAATTTTTCTTTTAGCGCAGCCTCTTGAATTTTTTGATTACACGCGCCATGCGCTTATGCGTTTAAACTTTATAGATTTGGGTGTTGAATACACTTATCTAAATTTGGTGGCAAATATTGAAAAATGCGGGCTTTTAGAGTTTTTTGTTTCTAATTTAACTTTTGGGCAAGAGGCATCTTTGCTTTGGTCATTAGAGTCTGGCAGGGCAACGCAGACTATGGGGCTTTTCCTTTTAGGATTGTATATGGGGCGAGCGGGCTTTTTTGAACGTTATAAAAGATACTTGTGGGTATATATTGCAATTTTTGCACTTTTGGCGCTTGGTCCGCTTCATCTTTTAAAGGAATTTGCAATGAATGCAGATGAGGTTTCAATACAAAAAACCTTAGGTGTTGTTCTTAAAATGTGGGAAAATGTGGCAATTTCGGCACTGATAGTTTTTGTATTTATAAGTCTTTATAAGCTGCCCTTATTTAGAAAAATTGCAGTACCTTTATGCTACTGTGGCAGGGCAAGTCTGACAAATTATGTTTTTCAGTCAATTTTTGGTGCAGTTATTTTCTTTCCGCAATTTTTATTTTTGGCGCCACGTTGCGGTTATACTTTGAGTTTTTTAATAGGTCTTTTAATACTTGTATTTCAGATGTTTGTAAGCAGGTGGTGGATACTGAAATTTGGAAAAGGTCCACTTGAAGCAATTTGGCATAAATGGACTTGGATGTATTCTGAAAAATCCAAAAAATAAATGTCAATTTGAGTGTTTAACTAGTAAAAAGCCCTGTTTTAAAAATCTTGACAGGGCTATTTTTTTACAGCATACTTGCTTTTTGAAAAAAGTAATCGGATTATTTACAATAAAGGGTAAAGCTTATGATCACAGCAAGAGACAGATTCAGAGGAATGTGGTGGGGTGCATTCGTAGGAGACGCAGTGGCAATGCCGGTTCATGGCTATGTTGATCAGCATGCAATCATTGCAGACTATGGGCATATAGCAGATATGTTGGCGCCTAAAGAGCCTTACGACAGCTTTGTCTTGGCCGGATACAAACCGCCTGTAGAGCTTTCGCCAGAGCACGACTATATAGGCGAATTCCGCAAAGAAGATTGGAAGTCAAGAAGCACGCACCCTCACAAACATTTACGTGCAGGAGAAAACACTTTGCCAATGTTTCTTGCGCTTCACATGGCGGCTTCTATCTTAGAAAAAGGTGAGTTTGACCAAAACGCTTGGCTTGCAAGGTATCAGGCAATAATGACAAGACCAAACGGTCATAAAGATACTTTTGTGCCAACAATACATCGCCGTTTTTTTGAGAATTTGGCGCAGGGCAAAGATCCTGAAAAAAATGGGGTTTCTGAAGCCCATATTTCAGATGCGGGCATATTTTTGGCAATTTATTTGTGTGCATACAGCAACAAAGAAAAGGCCCATATAGATATTATTAGGGCAATTAAAAAGTTCTCGATAGGTGAAAATACTTCAAGCACAGCCTTATTTTTAATGGACGTTATTACGTTTATAATTTCGGGGCTAAAGTTAGAAGATGTGCTTTACCAAAAAATGAATCCTGACAGACACTATGCTTTGGCATATCCATATAGGCGTTGGATAAAATCGGGGGTATCTGATGAGCAAATTGCAGAAGAAATAGGCCGCACTGCAGAGCTTGAAAAATCTATAGTGTTATCTTTGTTTTTGGCGCTTAAATATCAGGACGATTTTGAAGCTGCAATTATAGCCAATACAAATATTGGCGGCGAAACAACAGGCAGAGGCGCTCTTATTGGTGCGCTTATTGCAGGGCAATATGGCATGGGCGTTATTCCGCCACGTTGGATAGACGCAATGGTATATTCTTCTGAAATTGCAGGTTGCTGCAATGCGCTCATGCCCATAGTTTTTAAATAAATTTTTCTTCTTGAAATTTATTTAGAGAAATAAAAAATTACAGCTTATGAAAATGAAAGAATCTTTATTTGCGGGATTGGTATTGTTGTTTGTGTCTGCATTGTCTGCACAAATCTATACTGTGGAAATTGACAGGCTTTCTGTTCAAGACCAAAAGCTTTATAACGAAGCTCTCAATGAGGAAAGCGTTAAAAATCTGCTAAAACACGAAAATGTAGAAATTTTTAACCTTGCCAGTGTTGACGCAAAAATTGGCCAGCATACAGAATTAAAAACTGGCGGAATTTCTGCAAAGTTTGTGCTAAGAAAATCTCAAAAAGACAGCAAGAAAATCAAAATTTTTATGGATCTAAGTTTCTTAGATAAATCTGAAGAAATAGAAATTGATGGTAAAAAATATTCCCAAGAAATATTTGAAACAATAGACTTTAAAAACGAGCTTAAATTAAAAGTTCCAAGCTTTCTTTCAGCGCAGCCTTTAGAAGGAGAACGTAATCCTGCTGTAGATTCTGCATATCATGTTTACTGCATAAGAATTGTGGAAAGCTCTGCAAAAAAAATGCCTGAGCCCACCAATGCAGAAGCTGCCACTGCAAGTGAAGACAACACTGCATTGCCAGAAAAAACTGATGAAATCTATAAAGTCAGTGTAGCTCAAGTTACAAAAGGTATGCTAAAAGAAATGGAAGAATCTGCAAAGAAAAACGGAAGCGCAAATAAATTGGAAGAGTTTGTAAGCGTTACAACTGCAAATATTCTTGGCGAACTTAGCGTTCCTTTAAGCGCAGAAGGCAATGTGAAATTAGGAAAAGGATTTAAAGACTATAAAGTTATTTCATTTGATGACTGCGTAGACGCCAAAAAATCTGACCAGTCAGACATAGTTGAAGCCCTTAAAAAAGATTCAAGATTTGGCGGAAATAGAATTGTTTTAAGTCTGGAAAAATCTAAGAACGCAGAAGATGAATTTATTGCAAATTTAGAATACAGCAATCAGCCAAAAACTTGGTATTTGAAAAAAATAGATGGCGAATACTATCCTATTTATTCAAATAAACTTATCTATAAACTTGCAGGCAAAATTAAGCTTAACGAATTTACTCCTATCTACCAAGAAGAGGAAGTTAAGACTGTATATGATCAAGAACCAATACTTGGCGATTTACCTTTAATTGGCGGTTTGTGGCGCAGCAAGGGCGAAACACGCCAAGTTAGAAGCATAGTTTTAGGCCTATCTAAAGAAGAAAAGCCAGAAAGCAAATAATGCGTAAATAAAAATTCTAATAAATTTCTATATTTAATAAAAAATATTTAAAAAGCTGCTTGACATTTGCATTAAAAAAGGCAGATTAAGTGGTTTTTATACGGGTGATAGCGCAGTCTGGTAGCGCATCTGGTTTGGGACCAGAGGGTCGTGGGTTCGAATCCCTCTCGCCCGAGAATTTTAGAAGCCTCCAAAGTTAATACTTTGGGGGCTTCTTTCGTTTAACAAATTGCTTAGTGATTTTTAGATACAAAAAAAAGTAAAGCCCACTTTGGGACCTTTACTTTTTTGTTCTACACATATTTTTAATTAGGCTTTTTTATTTCTTTTCCTATAAGTTGCAAATGCTAATGCAATCGCTCCAAATATTGCGGCGTAAGTAGAAGGCTCTGGAACTACGTCCATTAGCTGCGCATCCATGTATAGGCCATTAGAGTCTGCATGAAGTGTGATGTCCCAAGTTGCTTCATTTTCGCCCGCAGTATCTGTATATGTAAATGTTTTTGTTGTACCTGCCACAGCAGAAAAATTACCATTTATAATTCTAATGTCATTAAGTGTGTCGCCAACAGTTGCATCTGGGTTTAAGTTTAAAATGTTTAATAAGACAAAGTAGTCTTCATTTAGTGCGACCAAATCATTACCTAGGTCATCAAGGTCAATGGAGCCTAAAACACTGAAACTATAGAAATCTTTATTAAAGTCAGCATATATTCCTCCTCCGCTCCAATTAAAATTATTAATATTTAATGCTGAGTCGCCAACATTGCCAAATATTCCCGCAGCATCTATCGAAACTGTTGTCGTAGTATCCCTTGTAGTGCCTATGTGGCTTATTGCAAGTATTCCGTATGTGACGTTTGTGTTTCCTGTATAAGAATTTGCGCCGCTTAAAATTTGAGTGCCTGCACCAGACTTAGCAATCGATACTTTACCGCCACCAACAGTAGTGGAATTCACAACTGCGCCAGAGAATTTACCAACAACGCCTACACTACCATTTATTGAAAGCTTGCCATTGCCTGTACCCTCAACTGATACAAGCCCATGTCCCTGTGAAGTACTGTTTAATGCACCAACAGTTACTGTTTGTACATTTGTATCATAAGATCCTGTATCAGTAGCAAGATTGTACTTTAAGACTAAAGTTGCTTTGCGAGTATCTTTGTCTGTAAAATTAACGGTACCTATGTTAATTCCGTTTCCGTCAGCAGATTGAAAATAAGCTTTATAAGCTTCCAAATTCATTGTTTGACTTGTAAAGCTTTTAATACTTTTTGAAAAATAGCCTGTGTAATCTGTTGGGTTTGATACAGCAGAACTGTAATTTGTGCCAAAATAAACAATTCCTTGAACACTTGCATGCTCATTGTTTAAGTTTACTGTATTAATTGTAAGACTGCAAGTGTCAGAATTCGCTCCAGATGCATAAGTAGAACCAATATTTGTTTGAGCAGTACTTTCTAAAGTGTGATTCCACGTATTCATTGAAAAAGATGCATTCGATGCAGTACATCTAAAAATACCTATGCCGCGACTTGAACCAGCGCCGGCACTGGTAGTAAGGCTGCCTATTGTAAGAGACTCATTAACAGCAAGCCATACTTTATCTGCGCCGCTTATGGTCTTTATGCTGGCAAATAGATGATCATTTTCTGTGAATACTAGCTTTTGTGTTGTATCTGTCGTTATACGATTGATGCCATCAGTAGACCAATTTGCAGCGTGTGTCAAAAAACCAACACCACCACCGCCTGCACCTTCCAACCAATCATAATAATAATAGTCTGTGGCAGTTAAGTAGCTTGCG
>JAVBSE010000157.1:0-5344 GCA_031547315.1 Opitutales bacterium | reverse complement strand
GTCTTTAGACCAAGCACTATAGCCCAAGAAAACAAAAATTTCTGCCTCTGAATTTTGCGACAAAATTTCTTCTGCTTTTTCAGGAGAAATTCCAAAATCTAAAGTGCTTATTCCATTTTCATTTGGGCACAATATTGCAATGCTGAGTCTGTCTTTTGCAAGGGGGCCGCCGTCAAAAACTTCGGCATTTGAAAGGTATTTGTTGTCTTTAAAATGATCGTCAATTTCAGAGAGCACATTGTTTGTGGGCTTATTTAGCACAACTCCAAATGCGCCATCAGGATTGTCTTCCAAAAGCAAAATCACACTTTCTTCGAACATGGGAGAGTCGATTTCAGGTGTGGCAATTAGAAAGTTCCAAGATTTGTCTGAATGGGGATGAATCATAGTTTAATAATTTCAATATTTGCTTGTTTTAGAATATCAAGCGCAAGAGCATCATTATTATAATCGGTTCTGTACCTGACAGACTTAACACCCACGCTTGCCAAAAGTTTTGCGCAGGTAATGCAAGGAAAATGCGTGATGTAAGCAATTGAATTATTTAAGGAAACACCGCGCCTTGCAGCGTCTGCAATTGCATTTTGTTCTGCGTGGACAGTGTTTTGCTCGTGTCCGTCTCTTACGCAAGAATTATGCATGGCGCCTGCAATATGACCATTATAGCCTGCTGCAACTATTCTGTTTTTATGTTCCCCAGAGCTTACTATTACGCAGCCAACGTTAAGTCTTTCGCAAGATGAGCGTGTAGATATTAGTATGGCAGTTGCAATAAAGTATTCGTCCCAAGATGGGCGTCTTTTCCAAGTTTTGACAAGATTTTCTAAAGATGCAATTAAGTCGAAATCCATAATTCTTTAAAATGTATTTATTCTATTAAAAAATGAAAGCCTAAAAAACTAATACCCTTGACAAAAAAACTCTTAAATCTTGAATTGTAGGTGCTAAAACAGAACAAATAGGGGCTAAATTTCTATGGCAAAACTTTCAGACATACTTGCATTTTTAAATGAGCGAATGAAAATAGATTCTTTCCCAGACTTTGAAGGCTCTTACAATGGCTTGCAGTTTGAAAATTCAGGAAAAGTGACAAAGCTTGCGGCAGCAACAGACTGCGGCATAGCAGAAATTACTGCGGCAAAAAACTGGGGCGCTGATTTTCTTTTAGTGCATCATGGAATGTTTTGGAACAACCCCCTCCCAATCACAGGCGCTTCTTACGAAAAATTTAAAATGCTTTTAAATGCAGATATGGCAGTATTTTCAGTGCATTTGCCTCTTGATGCAGATAAAGAGTTTGGAGACTCTTCCTTAATTGCAAAGAAACTTGGTCTTGAAATTGTGGGGGGTGCGTTTAATTATAAGGGTGAAGACATTTCTATTGTGTGCAAAGCGCCAAAGGGCGGCAGAAGAGAACTTGCAAAGCGTTTGCAGAAAATTTTTCCCAAAACTTTTAAGGCTTTTGAGTTTGGTTCGGAAAATCCTAAAAATCTTATAATCTGCGCAGGCAGTGGCTCTACATCTATTATGCACTTAAATGAAGAAGGTGCAGATACTATGATTTGCGGCGAACTCAAACAGGGCAATTATGTTTATGCCGAAGATCATAAACTAAATGTATATCCTTGCGGACACACCGCAACAGAGTCTTTTGGCATAGACGCACTGGCTAAAGCTGTTTCAAAAAAATTTGCGCTTGAATATAAGTTTATAAAGTCTAAAAATCCTCTCTAAGAATTATGAAAAAAATAGCTTTAGTAAATGGCCCAAACTTAGATAGGCTTGGCAAACGTGAGCCCCAAATTTATGGCTCTAAAACTTTGCAGGACTTAGAGTCTGAAATGAAATCTTTTGCGGCAAAACTTGGCGTGGAACTTCTGACATTTCAATCTAATCACGAGGGCGAAATCATAGATCAAATTGGCAAATATGCAGACGAAAAAATTGATGGTTTAATTATAAACCCTGCTGCCTTCACGCATACAAGCGTTGCCCTAAGAGACGCAATCAGTGCGTCTAATTTGCGTGCCGTAGAGGTTCATATTTCAAATGTTCATGCCCGCGAGGAATTTAGGCACAAGTCTTTTACTGCAGGCGTTTGCGTGGCGCAAATTTGCGGCTTGGGCTTTGATGGTTATAGGGTTGCACTTGAATTTTTAGCAAAGTAATTTTTTAACGTGCATCATATAATAGACTTTGAAAAAGAGCTGAATCCTGAGCAGTATTCGGCAGTTATGTCTCCGCCGGATGTGCCTACTTTGGTCCTTGCAGGCGCAGGTTCAGGCAAGACCAGAACGCTTACTTACAGGGTTGCGCACTTTGTGCAAAATTTAAAAATACGCCCTCAAGAACTTTTGCTTTTAACATTTACTAACAAGGCTTCCACACAAATGCTAGAGCGTGTTAATCAGCTTTGCGGGATAGACACTTGGCAATTTTGGGGCGGCACATTTCATTCTATTGGCAGTAAGTTTTTGCGCCTAGAGGGCGGGGCTATAGGCTTAAATTCAGACTACACCATTGCAGATGCAGAAGATGCAGAAAAGCTTTTGAAGCACTGTGTGGAATCTTGCGCTCCAAAGTTTTTCAGCAATAAAGATAACCCAAAATCTAAGCTTTTAAAAGAGATAATTTCTTACTCAAGAAATACTTTGGGTACAATAGAAAGCGCAATGCAAGACAGATTTGCCTGGCTTGAAACTTCGCCTTCTGAAATAGAAAAAATTGCAAAAAATTACGAGGAAAGAAAACGCAAAGACAGCATTTGCGACTTTGACGACCTTCTTGAACTTTGGTGCAAGCTTCTTGAAGAAAACCCTGCAATTTGCGCAAAATATTCAGAGCGTTTTAAGAATGTGCTTGTAGATGAGTATCAAGACACAAACAGGCTGCAGTGTAAGGTGCTGGACCTCCTTTGTAAGTCTGGCAAAATCAGCGCAGTGGGCGATGATGCGCAGTGTATTTACTCTTGGCGTGGGGCTGATATTGGCAACATTTTGGAATTTAAAAATCGCTACCCAAATGGCGTGATTTATAAGGTGGAGCAAAATTACAGAAGCACTCCGCAAATTTTAAATTTTGCTAACGAAATTTTAGAGGGCTTTGAATTTTCTGAAGACTTTAAAAAGAAGCTTTGCTCAACGCGCGAAGAAGCGCAAAAGCCTGTAGTGATACGCACTCTAGACAATCAAACGCAGTCCAGAATTGTCGCAGACATGATAGAAGAGCTTACAGGCGGATTTATGCCTAAGTACAAGCGTTCTGACATTGCAATTTTGTATAGGGCTCACTTTCAGGCAATGGATATGCAGCTGCAAATGCAGTATAGGAATATTCCTTTTGCCATCACAAGCGGGCTAAAGTTTTTTGAGCAGGCGCACGTTAAAGACATTGTTGCTCAAATGCGCTTTGCCGCAAATTCAAAAGATTTTATTTCATTTTCCAGATTTTTAAAATTTTTGCCAAAAATTGGCGAAAAAACAGCCTTTAAGATTTTTGAAAAAGCTCAGGAAATTTCAGACAAAACAAAGCAAAGTTTAATAAGTGCGCTGTCTTTCAAAGAGGTGCTTGCAAAAGTTCCTGAAGTTTCCAGACAAACATTTGTGGAAGTGGCGCAGACTCTTTTAGATTTGGAACTTTCTATCAAAGCTTCAAGGGGCAAGGAAGAAGATGTTTTGGAAGACTTATTTGCGCCAAAATTAAATGTTTCGGCGCAGCCTCCAAAAGAGCTTGTGCGCCTTGCTTGCGAGGGCTGGTACACAAATGCAATGAAGTCTACTTATGAGGATTGGCAAGATAGGGTTAAAGACTTTGATTCTCTTTACGAGTATGCGTCTCGTTTTAAAGATATGGACCAGTTTTTGTCTAGCATATCTTTGGAGTATGCAGAAAATGCAGGGCAAGAAAATCAAGTTTTTGGCGAAAGAGTCAGCATGATGACAGTTCATCAGGCAAAGGGTTTGGAATTTCCGCTGGTTTTTGTGATAGGCGCAGCAGAGGGGCTTTTCCCCCTTAAACGTTGCATAGAAGAGGGCGATATTGATGAAGAGCGCAGGCTTTTTTATGTTGCCTGTACAAGGGCAAAAGATTTTCTGGTAATCACTTATCCCAGAATTGTCTTTGGCAATGGGCATTCAGAGATGCTTGAGCCCAGCGAATTTTGGTATGATATAGACTCTAAGTTATACGAAAGAAATTATTGACGAAAAGAGAAAAATCTATACCTTAGGCAAAGAACTTAATTAGAAAGATATTTAGAAATGTCGATAATAAACAGACTCTCTGCAAGATTGCAAAACCACCCCAAAAGAGTTGTCTTTCCTGAAGGCGAAGACATTAGAATTTTAAAGGCAGCACGCCTTTTTGCCAACAGAAAGTTGGGCGTTCCTTTACTTTTGGGCAATAAGGCTGTGGTAGAAAAAATTGCCGCAGAAAACGAAATTTCTTTGGAAGGCATACGCATAATAGAAATAGAAAATTATAGCGACTATAATGAAATGCGTGTTATTTTCAGAGGTATGCCAAAGTTTAGAGGGCTTACTTTGGAAAGCGCAGAACAATTTTTAAAGACCCCCGGCTATTTTGCGGCGCTTATGCTGGCTACAGGCAGGGCAGATGCAATGGTATCTGGCGTAACGCAGACATCTTCAAGCTCTCTGCGTCCTATTTTTCAGTTAATTTCGCATCAGCCAAACATTAAAACTTTGTCTTCTATGATGGTTGTAGAAACCAGCAATCCTAAGATTGGTTCGGACGGCGTTTTGTTTTTGGCAGACTGTGGCGTTGTTGCAGAGCCTACTGAAGTTCAGCTTTCAGAGATTGCAATTACAACTGCGCTTTTAGCAAATCACTTAACTGATGCTCAGTCAAAGGTTGCAATGTTAAGCTTTGTTTCTAAGTTGCAGGTTGCTAAAACTTACAGCGTTTTAAAGATGAAGTCTGCAACTGCGCTTGCACACAAACTTGCAAGAGAAGCAGGCTTAGACATAGAAATTGATGGCGAGCTTCAAGTTGACGCAGCTTTAGTGCCTGAGGCTGCTGCGCTGCGTGGCATAAACAGCTCTGTTGCGGGGCAGGCCAATGTTTTGATTTTCCCAGACTTAAATTCAGGCAATATTGCAAGCAAGTTTATCAGTGTAATGGGCTGTGTGGGAACTTATGGGCAAATTTTGACAGGGCTTACAAAACCTGTTGCTGAAATCCCCAGAGGTGCAACTGTTAACGATATTTTTGGTGCTGCAGTTATTGTCGCAGCGCAGGCTGTCGACAAAAAGTACCTTTATCCTAAGAGCGAGTAATCTTTCGCTTTAGTTTTCAATTTAATGCGCAGATAAACCAGACATTT
>JAVBSE010000103.1:0-8297 GCA_031547315.1 Opitutales bacterium | reverse complement strand
GGTCACGACTTTATCGGCGACGCCATAAAAAATGGCGCTGTCGCAATAATTGCCTCTAAGCAAGTTGAAGCAGAAGTTCCTGTCTTAGTTGTTAAAGACACGCTTAAAGCCCTGCAGACAATTGCAAAGCTTCATCGCCTGCGCTTTGATGCGCCTGTTGTTGGCATTACAGGCTCTTGCGGCAAAACCAGCACAAAAGATTTTTTAAGTAAACTGCTTTCTTGGAAAAAACCTCTTTCTACAAAAGAAAATTTTAATAATGAAATTGGCGTGCCGCTTACGCTCACAAGAATAGATATAAGAGACAATCTTTGCGCAGTAATTGAAGCAGGCGTCGGCGCTCCTAATCAGATGAAAGAACTTGCGCAGATGATAGAGCCTGACCTTGCCATTATCACTTCTGTTGCGCCTGCTCATATGCTACGCTTTGGAGAAATTGGCAATATCGCAAAAGAAAAAGCTGTGCTTGCCGCTCACGTTGCAGAAGGCGGATGGGCGCTCTTTCACAGCAATTTACTAAGCTGGAAAGCTTTTGAAGAACTTGAATGCAAAAAGGCCGTTCTAGTTCCAAGCGACGCTCCTGATGTTCGTGCAGATTTAGTTTTCAGGTATTCAATGGAGAAGGCGGACGGCTATAATCGCATAGATATTTCTATTGAAGGCGGGCATGATTATTACTTTGAAATTCCACAACTTTCAAAAGGCATGACAGAAAATGCAATTCTTGCAATTGCCGCCGCACTAATTTTAGGCACCAGCGAAGAACAAATATTTTCTAAGCTTCAAACCCTTTCTACCAGCGGTATGAGAGGCGGCATAATAGAAAATGAAAATGCCAAATTTTATGTAGACTGCTACAATGCTTCGCCTACATCTATGAAAGATTCTTTGCAAAGGTTCCTCGAACTTGCAGAAGGCAGCGCAAAAACATTTGTGCTTGGCGACATGGAAGAACTAGGTTTAGCTTCACTGCGTTATCACAAAGATATAGGAGAATCTGTGCCTTTTAAAGAAGGCGACAAGGCAATTCTTATTGGCAAAAATGCGCAAATTTACAAAACTGCAATGTTGGAAAAAGGCTGGCAAGAAGACGCTATTTCTATTTTTGAAAAATCGTCTGATGCAGTTACAAGCCTTGAAAATGCAGCAGGCTGGGTCTTCCTTAAAGCAAGCAGAGCTGTTGAATTAGAAAACGCACTGCCAAATAATTTAAGAGAAAAATTATCTTTAGAACCTCAAGAAATCGCTATTGAAGAAGAAGCTGAAGAAGAAATCATTGAAGAGATTTCTGAAGAAAATTCTGAAAAGGAAGACAGCTGCGATGATACAGACGAAGAATTTGAAGACGAAAATGACGCTGACGACTTTGAAGATGACGACGATACTGACGAAAATTTTGAAGAAGAAGAAACAGAAGACGACAGATTCTAAAATTTAAAAAGAAAAATTAAAAATGCTCTTAGAACTTGCACAATTTGAAGAATACTGGGGACCACTGCGTCTTTTCAGATACTTGTCTTTCAGATGCGTGATGGCGGCGGCAACGTCTTTTATAATAGGAATGCTTGCTGCGCCATTTATCATAAATTATTTACGCTCAAAAAAGCTTGCCGCAAATACTCAGCGCACAAAAGAACAAGTTGGCGCACTTGCAGATTTGCATGAGTGGAAAAAAAACACTCCCATACTTGGAGGCATAATTATTTTTGTGGCATTTGTACTTTCAACTGTAATGTGGGCTAATCTCAACGCCTTAGTAGTGGTAGCACTGATAGTTTATATTATGCTTTCTGCGCTTGGTTTTGCAGACGACTACTCTAAAATGTTTAAGAAAAAAAGAGGCATTTCAGGAAAATTAAAATTAGCTGTTCAATTAAGCACAGGCATCATAGCCGGCTCTATTTTATTTTACAGCCCCACGTATTCTTCATACATGCTAGAACTTTATGCGCCTTTTGTTAAAGAGCCTCTTATTGCAGCAAGGCCAATATTTGTGGCATTTGCATTTATCTGTTTAATCATTACTGCTTCAAGCAATGCAATCAATTTAACAGACGGCGTTGATGGACTTGCAACAGGTTGTACTGTTTCTGTAATTTTGGCCTATGGCGTTTTTTCTTATGTGACAGGCAATGCAGTTGCCTCTGAATATTTGTTTATAAAAATGATTCCGGGTTGCGGAGAACTTGCAGTTGTTTGCTGTGCGCTTATGGGCGCTTGCGTTGCGTTTTTGTGGTACAACGCCTACCCTGCTTTTATCTGGATGGGCGACACAGGCTCTCTTGCATTGGGCGGTCTGGTTGGTGTAATTGCGTTTATGGTCAACCAGCCTTTTACGCTCATACTTGTGGGCGGAGTTTTTGTGATGGAGGCGCTTTCAGTTATTTTGCAGGTTGCGTCTTTTAAAACTACGGGCAAAAGAATTTTTAGAATGTCGCCAATTCATCATCACTTTGAATTAAAGGGTTGGAAAGAAACTCAAGTTGTCATTCGCTTTTGGATAATCTCTTTAATATTTTCTTTATCAGGACTTGCCACTTTGAAATTGCGTTAAAATGGATTCAACAAAAAGCACATTGGAAAAGCTTTCGGGCGGACTTAGCATAGCGCTTTGGGGAGAAGGCGTAAGCACAAAGTCTGTTGAAAAATTGTGCTCTAAATTTGGAATTTCCTGCGTATATTATTCAGACATAAATGGCGCAAATAAATTTGATGAATGTGCTGCAAAAAATCACAAACTTGCAATATATTCACCCTCCTGGAAAAATTCAGACCCCTATTTTGAAATAGCCAAAAATGCCAATATCCAAACGATGGGAGAGCCCGAGTTGGCAGGGCTTTTGTGGAAAGGCAAAGTAATTGCCATAAGCGGCACAAATGGCAAAACCACCCTTACTGCATTTTTGGCGCAGGCCTTAAACAAAGCAGGCTTTGAAGCATATGCACTTGGCAATATAGGAGAGCCTATGTGCGAATATGCAGACAAAAGCGAAGGCAAAATTGCTGTCTGCGAACTTAGCTCTTTTCAGGGAATGCGCTTAAAACATCTTGGGCCCGACGCCTATGTCTGGACAAATTTTGCGCCAGACCACCTTGATTGGCACAGCAATTTAAAAGAATATTTTTTGGCAAAGCTTGAAATTTCAAAAACATTAAAATCTGAAATTTTCATAGTTGGCTCTGGTATAGAAGAAGCTGCTAAAGAATTTAATGTGACATTGCCAGGCTTTACAAGCATTGTAAAAAAATCAGAAAACATAAGTGCGCCTGCCCCATTTAATAATTCTATACAGGCAGAAAATTTTGAACTTGCAAAAGCCCTTTTCGCAAAACTTGGTCTTGACGAAAATATTTTATACGAAACTGCGAAAGCATTTAAGCTGGCATCTCACAGATTTGCCCTTACTGCAGAAATTGAAGGAATCAAATTTTGGAATGATTCCAAAGCCACAAACGCCCACTCAGCAATTGCCGCCCTTAAAGAACTTAAAGGAAAAAATCTTTTCTGGATTGGCGGCGGCAAAAATAAATATTGCGACTTAGACTCGCTAATTAAAACTGTTTCAGAGTGCGCTGTGGGCGCAGCCCTAATTGGGCAAACAGCAGAAATTTTAAAAGATAAGCTTCCTCAGCTTCCGCTTGGGGTAAAAATATGTAAAACTCTGGATGAGGCAGTCAATTTTGCCTTCAAAAGCTCTAAAAAAGGCGGAAATGTCTTATTTAGTCCCGCTTTTTCCAGTTTTGGCATGTTTGAGAACTATGAGGATAGAGGAAAATCTTTTGAAAAGATTGTTTTATGTTTGAAGTAAAACGATTTTTGTAAATACTAAACTTAATCGAAAAAAAATTTTATAGAAATGAAAGCACCAATAACAATAGCAGTATTAACATTGCATGTCGCAATCATAACAGCAATCTTGGTTCAGCCAGGTTGCAATTCAAAAGACTCTGGCTCTTTGAATCCAGAGATTACAAGCCCTCAAACAGGGTCAACTGTGGCGCAAGAAACTCCGCCTGCTGAAGGCAGCGAAGGCTTGCGTGCGGCACCTACAAGGCCTACTGAAAGAATTCAAGGCGTAACAGCCAATGATATTCCTGCTGATTCCTTTAATCAAAATCAGCAAGCAGGCAAACTTCCTGCAGTAACTTCTGTGATTCCGCCTAAGGCTGCTGCCGAAGAAAACGCTGATGCGAACTACACAGTTAAGGCTGGCGACAGCCTCATCAAAATTGCAAAGGAAAATAATTCTTCTGTTGACGCAATTGCTTCTGCAAATGGCATAAGCAAAGACGCTTCTTTGAAAGTTGGCCAAAAACTTATTGTGCCAACAGTTGAAGCTTCTGCAGCTGCTTCATCTGGCCCTGTTTTAATTGCGCCAAGCGAAACTCAGCAGGCTTCTTCCGATATTTATCTTGTTCAAAAGGGAGACTCTCTTTCTAAGATTTCACTTAAGTACAATACTTCTGTAGACAAATTGATGAAGCTAAATTCTCTTAGCTCAACAAATATCAAAGTTGGCCAAAAGCTAAAAGTTCCATTAAGCGGAACTGCTGCAGTTGTTGAAAAATCCTCTGCACCAAAAGCTGATGCTTCTGAATCTAAAGATACTATCACGCATAAAATTCAGTCTGGCGAAACTTTGGGCGGCATTGCAAAAAAATACAATACCTCTGTAAAGTCTTTAACAGAACTAAATGGCATTAAAGACCCACGCAAAATAAGAGTTGGTCAAGTATTGAAAGTATCTGCACCTGCTAAATCTGCAGAAAAACCTGCGGCAATAAGCAAGCCTGCCACACCTACACCTGAAGATGTTAAGGCAGACGCCACACCTGCGCCTACTGTTCCTGCAGAAGCTGTAAATAATACAACAACACCTGCACCGGCAAGCAGCGCAATCTTAGACATTTAGTTTTCACAATGCTGGGGGCAAATAGCAAGTCTGGGGGGTTCTCAAAATCTGCCGCATGCTTTGGCATTATTTTACCAGTTTTTGCATTGGCATTGATGGGAATTGTCGCCCTTGTAAGCGCATCTGCTTATAGGACAGATTCTGCATCTTTGCTGCAAAAGCAGGCATTCTGCCTTGGGCTTGGTATTTTTGCCTGCGCATTTGTAAGCTTTATTAATCTTAACCTTTTAAGAAAGCTTACTATACCTATTTGCATTATTGCAATAGTTGCATTGATTCTTGTTTTAATTCCAGGAATTGGTTATGAGGTAAAAGGTTCCAGACGCTGGCTTGTTCTTTTAGGACAGCGTTTTCAACCAAGCGATATTGGCAAGTTTGCCATAGTTTTGGCTATGGCAACTTATCTTCATAAGTATCAGCTTTACATGAAAAAATTTCTTTATGGAATTTTTATACCCTGTTCTATCATAGCAGTTTTTTGCGGACTAATAGCACTAGAGCCAGACTTTGGCACAACATTTCTTTGCGGCTCTATTGCGTTTACGCTGCTTTTTATGGGCGGAGTACGCATTTCGCATATTGCGCCTTTTGCAATAATGGGCGCAATTGGATTAGGCATTTTAGTTTATTTGAATCCTAACAGATTTTATAGAATGACTGCGTTTTTAAACCCTGAGGCGCACGCACAAACAGGCGGCTATCAGCTAAGACAGGCACTTTTTGCTTTTGGCGCAGGCGGCACTAATGGCACAGGACTGTATCAGGGGCGTCAGCAATATTCATTTTTGCCAGAGGCACATACAGACTTTATTTTTGCAAACATTGCAGAAGAGCTTGGTATCTTTGGAACAATGGGCGTATTGATTGCATTTTTAACAATCTTTTTGGTTACTATTTTTCAGCTAAGAAAAGCTCCCAATATTTTTGAATTTTCTTTGGCATTGGGGGTTATGCTCATGGTTGTTATTCAGGCAATTTTTAATATGGGCGTTGTAACAGGAATATTTCCCACAAAGGGTATTTCGCTTCCTTTTATAAGCTTTGGAGGTTCAAATTTAGTAATGATGTTTATATTTTCTGGCATTCTGATAAATTGTATTTGCAGATGGTCTAAGAAAAACCCTATAGAGGCAAAAGACTATGAGTAATTTTTTAATTTCATGCGGCGGAACAGGCGGACACCTTGCCCCAGGGCTAGCAATAGGAGAGGCTTTGATGAGCAGAGGTCACAAAGTTTCTTTCATAATCAGCGAAAAAAAAATCGATTCAAGACTGGTCGAAAAATATTCTGACTTTAAATTTTTCAGAGCTCCGGGCTGTCCTTTTTCTTTTAATCCAATTAAACTTTTTAAGTTTTTTTATGCGCAGGCAAAAGCAATCAGATTTGCTCTGGAAATTTTTTCGGCAGAGAAAGCAGACGCTGCAATAGTTTTTGGAGGCTTTAATTCAATGGGGCTTGCGCTTGCTGCTGCAATTAGAAAAAAGCCGCTTATCATTCACGAGGCAAACAGAATGCCGGGAAAAGCTGTAAGATTTTTGGGCAAATTTGCGTCAAGAGTTTACGTTCCTCATGGCGTTAAAATACAAAGAAGAAAATCTGGAATTGTAAGACAGGCAGGTTACCCTATCAGAGCTGAAATAAATAAATTGCCTGAAGGCGAATCAAAAAAGTTTTTTGGATTTTCAGAAAATGCAAATATTTTGCTGGTCTGCGGAGGCTCTCAGGGCGCCGCTGTTTTGAATGATTGGGCTGTGTCTAACTTCCCTGAACTTGCAAAAAATGGCATAGATGTTTTGTGCATTTCGGGTCCCGGCAAACTGACAAATACGCAAAACGAAATTCAAGACGCAAACGGAGTTTTAAGAAAATTTGTGTCTCTTGAATTTTGCGACAATATGGCGGCTGCAATGTCGGCGGGCAAACTTGTGGTTGCACGCGCCGGAGCAGGCTCTATTGCAGAGTTTGCACGCTGTGGAATTATTCCTATCTTGGTGCCCTTCCCTTTTTCTGCAGATAATCATCAGCAAGAAAACGCAAGGCATATCGAAAAAAACGGAGCCGGAATTTTTATTGATCAAAGCAAAATTTCGGGCCTTCTAAATGAAGTTTTGTGTCTGGAAAAAAACTCTGAACTTGCAAATAAAATGCGCTCAAACCTAGAGCGCATTGACGAGATGAATGATATGACAAATCTTGTTGAAGACATCGAACAAGCCGCAAAAGGTATTTCAAAAAAGTGAGCGAAAAAATTTTCATGGGCGGAATTTGCGGGATGGGAATGTGCCCTCTTGCAATTTTTTTAAGCAAAGCAGGAAACGAAGTTTTGGGCTTTGACGATAGTCCTAACCCTGAAATAGAAAAGCTTTTAACAGACGCAGACGTAAAACTCACCAAAGAGCGCAATCCAAATTTTCTTGCAGACAAGTTCATAATCACAAGCGCATTAAAAAGAGAAGCAAGTAAGCTAAAAAATACTTCTGTTAAAAAATTTTTAAGACGTGGCGAAGCCCTTGCCCAAATATGTGAAAGCCGCAAGCTTATTGCCATTTGCGGCAGCCATGGCAAGACAACTACCACTGCGCTTATTTCGCACGCAATATCTGAACTTAACTTGGATGCAGGCTTTATGATTGGCGCAATTCCTCAAAAGTTGCCGCCTGTAAAATACTGTAATGATGATAAATTTTTTGCAGCTGAAATAGACGAAAGCGACGCAACTATAGAAAACTTTTCTCCTCAAATCACGCTGGCTTTAAACGGAGACCTAGACCACACAGATACTTATCCTGATTTTGAAAGCTTAAAAGCAATGTTTGTGCGCCTGTTTAAACGCACAAAACAGGCAGTGATAATCCCTGCAGATGACGCAATTTTAAAAGAAGCCGCAATAGGAATTTCTGCAAAAGTAATTGAAGTTAAAGTGGATAAAAACGACTTTTTATTAGCAGACAAACTAATGGCAAAAGCCGCATTGGAAGAAGCTTTTGGGCTAAACATCAATCTTCAGATTTTCGATTCTTTTGCAGGCATAATGCGCAGGCAAGAAATTTTTAAAGACACAAAAAAATTTACAGCAATTGCAGACTATGCGCATCACCCTACAGAAATTTCTGCCTTTCTTTTGTGGCTTGATAAAAATTATGTGGGCAAAAAACTTATTTTTTTTCAGCCGCATCGCTACACTCGCACAAAAAGATTTGCCTAAGATTTTAAAAAAATTCTTTCTGACTATGCAAAAAACGGCGCAGAAATTTTTATACTTCCTGTTTATGCCGCAAGCGAAGAAATCGACAATACAGGCTTGTCAGAATGTTTAATTTCTTCAAATCTTAAACTTGCAAATTTTGCGGAAATGAAAAGTATTTTTGAAAATTTCCTCAGCA
>JAVBSE010000019.1:0-12586 GCA_031547315.1 Opitutales bacterium | reverse complement strand
GTCCTCTTGCAAATTGACTTCATTGTTATTTTCAGAAGGTTTTTTAGCGAAAAGTTTTTTTGGAATGAAGATTAGCATTGCAAAAATTGCCTTACCCAAAGACAAAAGCACCTTAAAAACTTTTCCAAAAAAGCTTGGTGTCTTTCTTAAATTTTCTCCCAATTCACTTGCAAGCATAGAAGGATTTTCTGCAAATACCACAACCATACAAAACGCATAAATTAAAATGAGCAAAATCAAACTTCCAAAAAAGCGCAAAGAGGGATGAAATATGTTCATATAAATCCCTGTGCCAAGCTTGCCACCCCAGCCGGAAGTAAAAGTATTTGTGCCTACAATTTTTGCGTCTCTAAACTGCTGAAACATTGCGCAGGCACAGGCAAATGCAATTATGCTCACAAGCATTGCGGCAATTGAAGGCAAGGCAAAGGGCCTTGCTCTGCGCTGAAAGCAAAGTGCGCCTATCCAAAATAAATAAACAAGCACAAGCACAGTTGCCGCACCTATAAAGTCTAAAAATAAAATATTAAAAGTTGCCCCAACCCTGCCGCACAAATTTGCAGAAAGCAGCCCTGTACTTGTGTCATAAGCCTTTAAAAAAGATTCTCTAAAAAAGAATTCTTGCCCCGGAACATTGTCTATAAATGCGACAGTAAAAATTAAAGCGAAAAATAAAAATATTGCGCCAATAAAAGGCCTGCGAGTTCCAACAAATTCGCCAACCTGTTCGCTCTTTTTTTCTAATTTCTCTTTTGATGATTTTGTATTTTTTTTGCTTAAAGCCATAAATTAAAAGTGTGTAAATTAAATTTTTGCCAGTCCCAGCAATTCCTCGGCGTGGCTAAGCGCAGACACAGAAGTTCTGTCTCCCAACATTCTGGCTAATTCTTTTGTGCGTTCTTTTTGAGTTTTTGCAAGCGTTTTAATTTCAACACTTGTATCTGTGTCGCTTTGCATTTTTTCAATCAAGAGATGATTTTGCCCAAATGCAGCCACCTGAGGTAAGTGCGTAACGCACAAAACCTGATGTTTTTTGCCAAGCTTCAAAAGCTCTTTGCCAACCTCTATTCCTGTTTCTCCGCCAATATTTGCGTCTACTTCATCAAACACCAAAACAGGGGTTTCGTCGGCTTCGGCAGAGGCAGTTTTAATAGCCAGCATAACTCTTGCAAGCTCTCCGCTGGAAGCCACTTTGGCAAGTTCTTGCAAAGCCTGCCCAGGGTTTGCAGAAAATAAATAAGTACAAAAACTGCCGCAGTTTGCCGAATATTCTTTGACAGCTTCCAGCGCAATTTCAAAGCGTGGCTTTTTGAAACCCAAACGCTTTAAAAGTTCTTCTACTTTTTTCGACAAATTTAGAGCTGTTTTTTTTCTGGCGGCAAAAATTTTCTCTGCAAATTTATCCATTTTCTGCTCTAAATTTTTTTGTTCTGCAGAAATTTTTTCTATCACATTTGCCACGTCGCCCTGATTTTCAATGCGCTCTTGCATTTCTTTTTTTGCAGCCAAAACCAAACTTGGGCTCGCGCCATATTTGCGACGCAAGCGCATCCACACGTCCATATTTTCACGCAAATTCTGAGCATCTTCTTCAGAAAAATTGCAAGATGAAGACAGGTCCGAAAATCCTTCCGCAATGTCAGATAACTCTATTAAAGCCTCATTCAAGCGCTGATACAAATTTTTTGCTTCATCGCCCACTGAAGAAATTTCCAAAGCAAGTTTTAAAGCAAGCGCAAGTTTGTCAGAAGCGCCCTCGTCGCCGGAAATTACATCTGAAATTGCAGACGCTTTTTCCAAAACTTCCCTTGAACGCTCCATCAACTTAAAGTCGCTCTCTAGGCTTGCAATGCTTTCTTCAGAAATATCTAAGGCATCAATTGCCGCTATCTGATTGCGCGTAAATTCTATCTCATCCGGGCTCATTTGCCTTGCAGATTTTAGCTCTTCAATTTTTTTTGCATTTGCACAGTGTGCAGAAAACGCCTCTAAATAGCTTGCCACAGAAACTTTGTCGTCAGCATAAGCATCTAAAATTGTAAGCTGATTTTTTGCGCTAAAAAGTTTTTGAGGCTCACAAGGTCCATGAAAATCTATCCAAAGCTCACCCAAACGCTGCAAGCAGCTAGATGGCACTAAAGCCCCATTTATAAAACATTTGCCAGACTTTGTTAAATGAATGAGCCTGCGCAAAACCAAAGCTCCATCTTCCATGGGGGGTAAATCTTCTTCTTTTAAGAAGGCGGCAATTTGCGCAGAATTCTCAAAATTTAAAATGCCCTCAACGCTGCAAAATTCTTTGCCGGACTTAATAATTTCTTTGCCGCAACGATTCCCCGCAAGCATTGAAAGAGCACCCAGCAAGACACTTTTTCCAGCGCCGGTTTCGCCTGTCATAACAGAAAATCCAAGATGAAAGTCTATGCTTGCCTTGTCTAATAGCGCAAGGTTTTCAATTTTTAAGAATTCGAGCATTTAAAAGTTTAGTTTGTGTAAAAAATTAGCGCATATTATAAGCTTAGAAATTGAAGCGTGTCAAATACTGGAATAATTTTTTTACAAAACATACAAAATATACCCAGACGCCCAAGTATTAAAGGCATAGATATTGAACTACATCTTTAAAGCAAGTTTTTTGAAAATATAAAAATCAATACTTAAAATATAAAATTCACTAAATATATCTATGATTTGCAATAAATTACAAATCTCTCTGGAAACTTACTTTCAAATCTAAGAGTTAAAATACACTTGACCTGCCCTAAAGAACTAAACACTATGGGGCGCTTTATTTAAAAAAATGGAACCAGATTTGCACAAAGAAATTGAAAGGACGCTTACAGTCATGAACAAGATGGGCATACATGCCCGTCCTGCAGCCTTGATTGTGCGTGCTTCAAACAAATACGCAAATACAGATTTGATAGTCGAAAAAGATGGCGAGCAAATCAACGGCAAAAGCATAATGAGCCTTATGATGCTTGCAGCGGGGCGCTCTTCAAAAGTAAAGTTCATTGCCTGCGGCGCAGACGCAGAAGCTATGCTTAACGAAATTGAAGACCTTTTTAATCAAAAATTCTTTGAAGATTAAAAACTGAATAAACAAAAAACTTACGCCCGATTTTTAAATTCGGGCTTTTTTTGCGCCCAAATTTTTTAATTGAAGAAAAAGAAGCAAAACTTAGATTTGTATCATGAAAAAATTTGCACTTATTTTTGTAACACTCATTTCTTTTTTTAACGCATTTGCTTCTGAAAATATTTTAGGCTTCTGGCAAACTATAGATGACGAAACAGGCAAAGCCAAAAGCATAGTCTGCCTTTACGAGAAAGATAAAAAGCTTTTTGGCAGAATCATTCTGCTTTACAGCACCCAAACCGGCGAAATCATAGATACCATTGCCACCCAAACACGCACCGCAGAAAAAGTAAAAGGCAAACCAAAATCTTGCGGACTGGACATCATCTGGAATATGACAAAAGATGGCGACGAATATTCTGACGGAGAAATTATTGACCCTGCAAACGGCAAAACCTACGCCTGTGAAATCTGGTACGACGCCAAAGAAAAAGTCCTTAAAGTGCGTGGCAAAATTCTTTTCATAGGACGCACACAAAAATGGCATCGCTTTGCAGAAAAAGATTTGCCCAAAGATCTTAAAGTGGATCCCAAAACTTTTGAGCCTAAAATTTCTAAGTAAAAATTTAAGTTTCTTTGACTTAAATTTTTTAGCTTAAGTTTTACACCCCGCAGCTCTTATTCAAGAGCCTGCCTTTAAAAACAGAAAGCCCTGCCCATTTCTGAGCAGGACCCCCCTTTCGTTTGTAAGAGCTACATTATTCCGGGAAGAACTTATGCTAATTTAACTCTTACTTTGTTTTTGTTTGATTGGGTTTATTAAATTTTTTTGTCCTTTGATTTTTAAGTTACGTCGATTTGACAATACTTAAGATTAAAATGCAAGCTTTAAATTTAAAAATTTTAAAAAAAATTTTTAACCTAACGAAAGGAAAAATTTTTCTTTATTTTTCCAGTTCCAATTGTACGTTCTTGCCCTAGGCCCACGCACATGCTTTGTGCCAACCTCAACAAGAAGATTCTGCCTAAGCAAATCTCTTCTAAAGTTTGGAACATCAATAGACCTGCCAAGAATTGCGCAATAAACGGCGGCAAGCTCTGGAACAGTGAATTCTTCAGGGAAAAAATGAGGAGAAACGGCAGAATACTGAATCTTTGCACGTAACCTCTTTATTGCAATATCCAATATCTTTTTGTGGTCAAAGGCCCAAGACTGCTTTTGCACTTCTTCAGGAGTAATCCAGCTCATTTGATCTATTTTAGTATCTCCTGTAGGAATTTCCTGAGGGATTGGTATCAGACCATAATATGCAATTGCAATAACCCTGCCTCTTGGGTCTCTGTACGGGTCTGTCAAAGTTACAAGCTGCTCTAGATAGCTTGGCTTAAGGCCAATAGACTTAATTTTGCGTGTGCAAGTTTCTTCGGCGCTTTCATCTTCGTAAACATAAGCGCCCGGCAAAGAAGCACGCCCTTTGTAGGGGGGCTCGGCTCGTCGCCCCGTAAGAATAACTAATTTGTGGTCTATTATGCCAAACAATACAAGGTCTATTGCAACCGAAGGACGAGGATGTTTATACGTATACATATTTAGTGCATTATTTACTTATTGATAGATAGCCTTCAATGAGTCATCTTTAATCAAAGACTTTTCTCAAGACAATGTTATCATTGAAAGTCAATAGGACAATACTTTATCCACTTTTTTTTGTAAAGTAAAATTTAAAAAAAGAAAAATTAAAGACAAATGGAACAGAACTTAACAAATTATTTAGATAAAAATTCTCTATTTTTTTTGTAAAAATGCTTGCACCAAAACTAAATTTTGAGATTGTAAGCAAGATTAACAAAGCGCTTAAACGCAGAATTTGTTAATTTTTAAGTGCGGGCGTAAACCAATAGGCACAACACAAGCTTTCCAAGGCTTGAGCTTATGGATTCAACTCTCACTAATTTTTATTGCGGGCGTAGCTCAATTGGCAGAGCGCGAGCTTCCCAAGCTTGAGGTTATGGGTTCGACCCCCACCGCCCGCTTAAAAAACAATCTAAGATTGTGCTAGACGCTGAGGAAATTAGATCCTAGAATGCAGGGCAATTTAGTTTACGCTTTTCTATGAAAATTTTAAAAATTCTTTTCGTATCTGTTTTTACAATCTGTTTGTTTTTATCAGCTAATGCTGCCCAAAATTTTATGGCGGGAACTGCAAAAATAGAAATCACTCCGCCGCAGCCAAAAAAAGAAGTTCACGACCCGCTTTTGGCTCGCAGTCTTATTCTTGAAGCCGGCGATACTCGCATAGCTTTTATATCTGTGGATCTTGGAATTTATACTAATGAAGCTCTTGTAGAAGCTCTCAAAAAACAGTTCAATTTAAACGAACTTTACTTCTGCTCTTCGCACACGCATTCTGGCGAAAAGGCTGACGAAGCGTGGCTTGATGAGCAGCTCACAAAAGTTTTGGATGAAGCTTCAAAAAATATGTTTGAAGCAAAAATTTCGGGCGGGCACAGAGAATTTCCGCAGCTTGCTTTTAACAGGCTAATTGTTCACGAAGACGGACGTGCACGTGAGTCTTGGTGGGACTCCAAAGATGGGCACTATCTGCCCCACAACAAAGAGCGCATACCTCATGGACCTGTTGACCCTGCCGTTGGCGTAATTAGGCTTGAAGACACTAAAGGCAATATTAAAGCGATAATCATTAACTACGCCTGCCATCCGGACGCCCTTTTTGAAGTTAAAACGATGATATCGGCCGACTACGTTGGATATGCTACAAAATTTACAGAAGAAGCTTTTGATAATAAAATAAATTGCTTATTTGTGCAAGGCGGCGCAGGCAATATGATGGGGCTTTTTAAGTTCCCCACAACTGCAGAAGTAGCACCAGAGTACTTTAAAATGGTTGAGCGCATGGGCAAACTTTTGTCAATTGAAGCTGTAAAACTTGCAAAAGAGCTCTACCCCAACCCTTATGATGCGCCTTCAATAAAGCTACTTACAGACACAATAGATATGCCGCATCGCCACGACAAAGCCAATATCGCCAAAGTGCGTTTTTCGACAATTTTAATTAATGGACGCTACGCAATTGCAACATTCCCCGGCGAGCCTTTTATAAAATTCCAGCTAGACTGGAAGCGAGAAATCTCGCCCCACGCAGTGCCTTTCTTTTTTGGCTATACCTGGAATGGCGACACTTGGCCCTCTTATGTTCCCGACGTGCGCTCTGCTGCACTTGGCGGATATGGCGCAGACCTTGGCCCAGTAAGAGCCCCAGAATCCGGCGAAGCACTAATGACAAGACAGCTTCTAAACTACTACAAAATTATGGGACTGTATAAATAGTTATTTAAATATGAAAGAGAAATTCTGCCGCCTATAGTTAAATTTTTACAACATTGTTTGCAATCTTGCTTGCAAGCGCATTTATAAGGTCGTCTGATTTATCAAGTTCATATGGAATTGTAACTTGATGATTAACATCAAAGTGCGTACCACCTTTTAAATCTTCAAAATAATTTTTCTCACAAATTAAAAATACTTGTTTGCTTAAGCCATGAGCAAAACCTGCCTCATAATACGCCCCTTGGTTGCCATAAGTTAAATCGCAAACTAGAAATTTCGCCTTGCGAATTTGAACAAGAAGCTCATCACAAATTTTATTATTATGATCAACCTTATCGAGCTTTACAGGAGTATAATTTGCTTTTTCAACTGCTTTAGAAATAACATTATCAAAAAATTCATCCATATTTCTTTCACCTTCAGGATGAACTACACCTTTTGAGTCTTTCCATTCAGGAGATGCCCCAAACTTCATTGCTACAAAGCCATTATTAGAGTCTCCTATAAAACCTTTAAAGTGCATAATCCCCTTAGGAGTTATTATCGCTCTGATTTCAATTATTTCTTCAGTAGTATATGCTACATTATCACGCCCAGATAGTGTTTTTTCTGTTATAGACGTTGATAAATATCCCAGCTTAACCAACTCATCTAGCAACATTTTTAGCTCAGACATATTATTGATAAACAATATTGGAAGCTTAAAATCCAAGCGAGTATTATCTTCGTCAAATATGATGCTCGGAAAGAGATTTTCGCCATTTATTTGTGAACAAAAAAATCTCAGTATTTTATTTAAAATTTCATCAGGTGTTGGATATTTTTTAAGAAGTTCTTCAATAGAATAATAGTTTTTTAAATGATTTTTTTCTTCTTTCGTACATAATGTTAAGCATGGATTTTCTGAATCGAATTTATTATAAAACATCCATTCTGCAACTAAACACCAAAGGAGCCTTTTATTTATTAGACCAGTAGTTGAAAAATATTTTTCATAAGCCTTTGCTGTAATTGAATAACCATTTTTTAAAAATTTATTTGAACTACTATAACAGGCCCGAAAAAGAATAAAAATACTACCATCCTTTTTAGTCGTTTTTTCACACTGATAGCCTGATAATGGACAGTATTCCCAATTTAACATATCGCTTACTCTTTTTCCTTGTTCGCCTGGTTGTATAGCCATAAAATTTATTTATTTTAGATATTTCTAAATTGTTAAAAGCGAGAGCTCAAGTTTAAACTTTTTGCACTCTTATAAACAAGCGTGGGAAATTGAAAAGCAGTACTGTTGCCAGGTCCACAGCAGTCTAAAATAGATTTAGCCGCATCAAAACCTATGCGGCTTGCCAAATCTATTGCAGGTTGCGTGCGCTCTTTTTCAAACTTTAAGTATAAATCAGAATTCCAATCGCTCATTACAAATTACTTTATTTTCACAAGCTGGGGCAATTTATATGAGCCGTCAATAACAGATTTTCCAGGGCCATAGACACGCAGTACCATAAATGGCTCTCCGTTAGGCGCTGGCAACCAGTTGCTTTCAAACTCTTTGCCTGGCGAAGTTTTAGATATGTAGATATCTATACTGCCGTCTTCATTTGTTTTAAGCTGTTTGCTACGGCTTCCGATAGAATATCTGTCTATGGAATTTGGAACGAGAAAGCGCTCAGGAAGATTATACATTGTAATCGACCAGAAATATTTTGCAGAAGGTGTCTCGCCCTTTTTGAAGCTTAATTTATAGCTGGCATTTGCTGTATTTATAGGATTTCCATCGCTGTCTTTGTGCCATGAAAAATATTCGGCCTGCGTGGCATAATTTCCAAAAATTCCTTCGAAAACGCCAAACATTCTCGCTTCATAATCAGTGCCCAAAACTTTGCGTGTATTAAATATGACAGATGATTTAGCCTTTGTGCGATACTCTGCCATTTCTTTCATGGCATCGGCAATGCCTGCTTTAATTGCCTCTTTTGTAGAGTCTGTAAATTTTGATGTGTCCCACTTGGCGCCTTTTGCTACTCCTATTTTTGAAATGCGTTCATAAGTTTTTTTATCTGCTGCATTTGCTTCAATAAAATGCAAAATAAAGTTCACATATTTGAATGCTTCTATTGTTTTCTCTTCACCCTCTACAAATGGAATAAAAGCAATGTCCTTTAAAAGATATTCCGCTTCTTCATTTAAGTATTCGTAAAGCGGCATCAGTTTGTAGCCTGCCTGAATGGATTTAACTTTTTCTAAATCTTCAGGGCCGTCTGCCCCTGTTCGGGTAAGTGTTCCAAGAATATAAGACTCGCCCTTAATTACACGTTTGATTCCCTTTGGAGTCTCTCCTTGCCAATTGGGGGCCACAAGCAAATATGCTCCGCCGCCTTGCCCATCTAAGACAGAACCAGGGCTGTCTAGCACGAAGCCCCACATATCGTCCCACTGCGAAGTATAATAGCGACTCTCATCTGCAGGCGGCATTATCAAGACCCAAGGTATATGAACATCAACCCAAGCCCAAGAATAAGGCGTATCATTATTTGGCGAAACTATATCTTTATTTTCTGAAGTCGCAAAACCGTAATGCCTAAACTTGCCAAAGCCGCCAAGATAATTAGGCGAACTGCTATCGACAGCCTGCTTATACATGGTCGCATAATTCATAATGAGAGGATAGGCAAATATGTAGGCTTCTTTTGAAATAGCCCTAATTTCCTCTGGCGAAAGTTTGTTTATATCTGTATCTGAATTTATATTCTTGCAAGATGCAGAAAATAAAAAAACGAAGGCTAAAGCCAAGAAGGCAAAAATTGAATATTTATTTTTCATAGCATTCTGTCTTTCCGGAACAAAGATTTTCCTTTAATTTCTAATAATTAAAGATCCTTTTTTATCGGATTTTTATAAAAATTTTAAAGAAATTTACTCACAAAAAAAGCAAGACCTAAGCCTTGCTTTAAAAATTTAATGCGTTCGGCAAAGATTAGTCTTCGCTTGCTGCTGCGGCTTCTTCTTCGCCGATTGCAGAGCCGCCCACAACTTTTACTGTTGCAGAAATTTCTTCTCTTAAGCCTGCGGCAACTTTAGGATTTTGCATCAAATAAGCTTTTGCAGCTTCTCTGCCTTGGCCGATAAGCTCGCCCTTATAAGAAATCCAGGCGCCTTTTTTCTCTAGAATTTTGCTTTCTAGGCCAAGGTCTAGCAAGCTGCCTGTTTGCGAAATGCCCTCGTTATACATGATGTCGAATTCGCACTCTGTAAATGGAGGCGCAACCTTGTTTTTAACAACCTTAATCTTTGTGCGGTTGCCAACAACTTTGCCTGAAGTTTCTTTAATCTGACCAATTCTTCTGATGTCAATTCTCACAGACGCAAAGAATTTTAGCGCGCGGCCGCCGGGAGTTGTTTCCGGACTTCCAAACATTACGCCGATTTTTTCACGAATCTGATTTGTAAAAATACACACGCAAGAAGTTTTGCTGATTGCTGCTGTTAGGCGGCGCATAGCTTGGCTCATCATTCTTGCCTGAAGCCCAACTGTGCTGTCGCCAAATTGTCCGTCAAGTTCTGTTTTAGAAACAAGCGCTGCAACAGAGTCGATAACAATAACATCTACTGCGCCAGAGCGAATTAGCGTTTCTGCAATGTTAAGAGCGTCTTCGCCGCATTCCGGCTGCGCTACCATAAGATTGTTTAGGTCAACCCCAACAACTTTTGCATAACGTGGGTCAAGTGCGTGCTCTACGTCGATAAACACAGCGTTGCCGCCATTTTTTTGCGCCTCTGCAATTACAGACAAGCAAAGTGTTGTTTTACCTGAAGATTCAGGCCCATAAATTTCTACAATTCTGCCCTTTGGAAGCCCGCCAATGCCAAGAGCAAGGTCTATTGCAATAGAGCCTGTGCTTATAGCTTCAATGTTCATTTTTGTAGAATCGCCAAGGCGTATAAGAGAGCCTTCGCCGAACTGTTTGTTTACCATGCTCAGTGCAGTTTCAAGTGCTGCATTGCCGCCTGTTCCTATTGGAGTTGCAGGTTTTTTTGCCATATAATTTTTCCTATTTTTTTTGTTAAATTTTCCTAAAAATTTTTGTCGGAATTTCCCTTAAAAACTTTCGACATCTACAAATATCAGCAGGCCAATTTAAGTCCACTAAAATTTAAAAAATCTTTCAATTTGCTCTATTTTACTCAGATTCAGTGCTCAATTTGCATTCTGCTTTGTCTAAATCTTCAAGACTTTCCAATGCACTGTACATAATATTATTTGGGTCGTCAGAATAATCGCAGTGGTAATAAACAACGCCTATGCCTCTTTTTAAAAGCTTGCAAAGCCTTTCATTAGTAAGCTTTGCGTCTGCATTTTCCTTTAATTTTGCATAATTTACAAGGGCGTGAATGCCGTCAAAATCTGCAAAATAGCCCATGCTGTGCACATCTTTAGAGTCTGCCACTGCAATAAAAACAGAGCTTGTTGTACGCAAAGGAATTACATCTGCAAAATCTACAAGGCCCTTGTAAAAAACTTTTCTGCGTATGTCGAAATTTGCCTGCTTATTTTTTGGCATGGGCACAGGCATTTTTTCAGAAACTTTTATTACAAGACCTGTTTCTTCTGAAAGCTGCGCTGCAAGCGGTATTAAGAGCTCTTTATTCATATCGCCAACAGGCACTATCCAAACCTGTCCTGCGCTGAATTCTTGCATTTTTAATACATCGTTTACTTTATCTTCTGAAGGCTGCTCACAAAAGCTTGAACAAGCACAAAGCCCAAGCGACAAAAGCATAGGCAAGGCCAATGCTTTAAAATGTTTTCCGTACGTCTTCATATTTATTTTATATTTTTCGACGCACGTTTTAAACTAATTTTTAGAAATTTCCAAATACTTTTTTGCCTTTGCTTTTGCAGTCTCTTTTTGCCCTGCACTTAGCTTTTCTTCTTCAAGTTTTCTGACCTTTTCTAAGTGGTCTGAACATTCAGCTTTCTCAAAATCAAAATTTTTTTCTTTTAAGACAAGGTAGCAAAAGTAAGCTTTTTCTGCATTAGCCTCAGGCTTGTTTTCCCTTTCAAGATAAAAATATGTATTAAAAATATTAAAGAAGGCCTTAGAATATCCAAGCCTTGCTGCCTGTTCCCACAAGAGCATAGTTTTATAAATATCTTTTTCCACGCCTATTGCATTGTAATACATTGCTGCTAAATTGCACAAAGCGTATGCGTTATCTTGTTTAGCTGCACTCAAAGTGTATTCAAAGGCTTTTTTGTAATCTGCCTCCACGTACTTGCCTTCAAAATACATCCAGCCCAAGTTTAATTGGGAAACTACATCTCCAAGTTCTGCACCTTTTTTGTAGTATTCAAAAGCCTTTTTGCCATCTTTTTCAAGCCCCATACTACCTGAAATGTAAAAATCTGCTAAAATTCTGTTTGAGGCGGCGCTTCCCAAAGCTGCTGCACGTTCATAAAGTTCTACAGCTTTCTTTTCATCTTTTTCTACATATTCGCCATTTTTATACATGTCTGCAAGATTGGCAAGCGCACGATCATAGTTTTGTTCTGCTGCTTTATTGTAATACTCAAAAGCTTTTTTGAGGTCCTTTTCTACAAATATACCTTTATGATACATATATCCCAAATTGTTCAAAGCTACTGCATCTCCTTGCTGGGCAGCTTTTGAGCTTAATTCAAAGCCCTTTTCTAAATTCTTTTCAGTGCCAATGCCGTCAATGTAGAACCAGCCTAAGTTTGAAGTCATTAAAGGGTCGTCTTTCTCTGCGGCAAAGCTATATAATTCAAAAGCTTTTTTATAGTTTTTTTCTACGCCTTCACCCAAATAATATGCAGCTGCTAAATTTCCCGCAGCCTTTACATTGCCCATTGCAAAGGCTTTTTCCCAATAGTCTATTGCTTTTTTATAGTCTTTTTTTGCGCCTTTAATTCCAAGAAAGTGTACTGTTCCTAAAAAATTTATGCCGTTTGAGTTTCCTGCTTCTGCCGATTCTTTTGCAAGCCTTACAGCTTTTCTGGTATTTATTTTTACCCCATCTTTACCCTCAAGGTAAACTAGCGCAAGCTGATACATGGCTTCAGAGTCGCCGCCATAGGCAAGTTCTCTTAATTGAGGGTCTGGTCTATTGCCCGATAAATTTCCGCACCCGCTAAG
>JAVBSE010000004.1:0-8874 GCA_031547315.1 Opitutales bacterium | reverse complement strand
TTATTTAAATTTGGTTTGAGCTTTAACCCAAACATGACATTTCCCAAAACATCCAGCCAAGGGAAAAGCGCATGCTCTTGGAACATCATCATTCTGTCTCTGCCGGGGCCTGTTACAGGGTTGCCATTTGTAAGTATGCTGCCCGAGTCAGGATAATCTAAGCCTGCAATAAGATTTAAAAGTGTGCTCTTTCCACAGCCGCTAGGCCCTACAAGGCAGACAAACTCGCCCTCTTCTACATTTAGACTGACATTATCCAACGCAACCAAAGGCTTATCTTTTGTCTTAAAAGTCTTGTTTACGCAAGAGACCACCAGCTTTGAAGGATCAATATTCTTTAGCTCATCTGCAACATTTGCAGAATGCTTTATTTCACAAGTATCAGACATTTTTTATTTTTCTAAATTTGGAAAAAGCGCAGCTGTATCTACACGCTTTTTAATAAATCCGCAAGAAATAGACTGGTCTATAAAAGCCTCTATTCCCTTTCTGTTTATTTTTGAAGTGAAAGTAATTTTTTGCCATGCAGAGTTTATAAGCTCTGGCTCCAGCTTGCTTTTTGTGATAGAAAGTATGCCTTTAAGCACATAAGCTTTTGCTTCTTCGGGGTTGGCATTTATCCACTCTGTAAGTTCTATGTGGGCTTTTTGCATTTTTGCAACAAGCTCCGGATTGCGTTTCATAAATCTTGAGCTGGAAACAAGTATTGTTGTTACAGCATCTTGATCGTTCAAAAAGATTTTTGCACCTACATTTTCAAGCCTGGAAATCCAAGGTTCAACTGTCCAGCAGGCGTCGATATCGCCCTTTGAAAATAGTGCAAGTTGGTCAGGGTTTTGCGTTGGCACAATGCTTACGTCGCCGCCGGAGCCGCCATTGACAGTCATTTTATTTGCAATCACCCAAGCTCTGCAAGCTACGTCTTGCGTATTTGCATATTGCGGAGTTGCAATTTTTTTGCCTTTAAAGTCTTCAGGCTTTTCTATGCCAAGTTTAGGATTTACAAGCAAGGCTGAGCCGCCGTCAGCAGAACCCGCAACAATGCGTATATCTGCCCCGCCCGACTTTATGTAAGCATTAATTGCAGGATTGGGGCCCACATAAGTCATATCAAGCGCATTAGCAAAAATAGACTGCATTGCGCTGGGTCCTGCATTGAAAGAGTACCAATCTATTTTAACATCATCGCCCAATCTAGACTCAAACCATCCCTTGCCGTCCAAGCTCATCTGATAAGCAACCAAAGCCTGCGCATGTGTTACATTAGGAAACATCCCAAGCCTGAGAGTAATCTTTTCTTTATTTTCTGCCGCAACGCAGGCAAGACCTGCAAAGCCCAAAAGAAAAGCTGATAGTAATGCTATTTTTTTCATAAAAACTCCTTCTATTTTCGACTTAAAAAAATATAAATAAAACTCACTTTGCAAGGTTTTTACTTGTAAAAATAAATTTTAAAAAGATTATATGCCCGTAAGCCAAGTTCATTAGATTCTTGTTTTTCAGATTTTTTAAACAAATTTTAATACCATGAATAAATCAATTAAAATATTTTTTGCGCTAATAGCTGTGCTAAGCCTTCCTTTTGCAATGTCTGCACAAGATGCAGAAAAAGCAAAAAAAACTCAAAGAGCCCCGACCAGCGAAGTAAGAGCAAACGCAAAAGCACTGGTAGAAACTGCAGAAAATGGCGATGTAACAATTAAAAGAAACCCTAAAGCAATTAAGCCGGACCTTGATTCAGCTAAAAATATACCTGCCGAACTAATCAGCCTTCTTTGGCAAATAGAACCTGAATTAGACTTTAATAAACTAAACGACACTCTTGAAAAGAAAGCAGGCAAAAGCAACAAGCTAAATGTTTTCATGGACGCCACAGACAGCTACCTTTCTACATTGGGCATACGCCTTAAAGAAACAAAATTTTCTGAAGGCAGTGTGCGCTCAAAACTAGACGAAGGTTTGCCGCTTTTTTTGATGTACAAAACAAATCCTGAATTAGACACAATATCTTCTAGAATGCCTGCAAGAAAATCTGCATCTGATATGAAAGTTTGGGCAAAAGAAGTTTTGAAATTGAAGGTCAAAAATTTTCATTCGCAAAAGAATATGATAAGCTTTGCCCTAATCTATGGCTACAATAAAACTACCGGAGAATTTTTAGTGGAAAAAACAGGCAATCGCTTTTGGGTGCTTGGCGACGAAATTAAATCCATAATTCACGAGCTTTACGAAGTCAGATTCTAAAGCTTTGCTTCCGGCGGGGTCTGATCTTTTAGCTCTGCAATTTGTTGCTGCTTAAAGGCTTCTAGCACTTGGGCAGCTTTTTTATGTTTTTCTTCCTCTTCTTCTTTTATCTTGGCTTCTTTTTCTTCTTCCAAATTATGAGCAAAGTTTGACTGTCCCACAAAGGCCAGCAAGGTAACAAACATCTGAAATATCACAAACAAAAGAAGAAAGATTTTGCCGGAATCCATAAAGCCATAAGCGTGTAAACCCACGCCCATAATATTAACGCCAAACCAAGCCCATGCTGCAACAATATTGCCTAGGCAGGCAAGCGCAAGTATTGCCCTGTCTTTAAAAAGTTTAAATGTTTTTGCATGGATAACTAAAGCTGTCCAAAGCAAAACCATAAGTGCGCCATTTTCTTTAGGATCCCAGCCCCAAAAACGCCCCCAGCTTAAGTCTGCCCACACGCCGCCAAGCATAGTTCCTGCAAAGGTAAATACTAAGCCAAAAGCCAAAACACCATACACGCTAGAGCAAGTTTCCTCTAAAGATTCTTGAGTGTATCTGCCCTTGCAAACCGCATTGGAAATAAGTTTTACAGACGCCACAAAGCCCGCAAGAAGAACTGCCCCATAACCTAAAATCATTGGCACAATGTGCGTTGTAAGCCAAAAATTAGAATTTAAAACTGCGTGCATCATCCCCATAGTGTCGCCCGAATAAGGCAGATTCAGCGCAAGCAGCAGTGACAAAAATCCTAAAGGCGAAGCGGCAAATGCGTAAGATTTGCTTTTCTTTTTTGCACTTAAAAACAAAGCCAGCGCAACTGAAATCATTCCTGCAAAAATTACAGAGGAATACATATTTGTTACAGGCGGGCGCATTTGAATATACATTCTGGCGCAGATTCCAAGTGCATGCAAAGCCAAGCCAAAACTTAAAAATACAAAGGCTGAAGAATTGAAAATACCCGCCTTTGTTCTAAATACAAAGGCTAGCAAAAACAATACAAAGGCTAAAAGATAAAAACAGGCGCCTGCATAAAATATCTGAAATTTATTAAATTCATTTTCAAATTTGCACCTAAATGGAATTTTAGATTTTTTCAAAAGCTTGTCTATTTTTTGCGCCGCCAAATTTCTGTCATTTAAATGGACTGCGTCTATAATTTCAGAAAGCAAAAAGAATTTTTCATCTGCGCCTTTTGTGCGTGGCTCCAGAAGACAATCAAGAGGCGTGAACCACTTGGACTCATAAGAAATTACACGCATAATATTGTCTGAATAGGATTCTTCTCTTGCCTTTAGGCCTTTAAAAGTTTCGTAATATTTATAGCTTTCAGAGAGTATTTGCCTTTGGGGCTCTTTGCCTGTTTTTACAGAATTTTCTAATTCTTTTTCAGACTTTTCTAAAAGATTTTTCCACTGCTCAAAAAGCTGCGAACTTGTCATTTGCGGAGGCATAACTGCAAGAGCATTTGAAGCAAGTCCATAAGACAAAAGCCTTGAAATTGCAGTTCTGCAAGCCAGCACAAAGGGGCTTAAGTCTGCAGCTTGTGCTGCTTCCAAAACTTCGTCATACTTTGCACGCAAGTCTCTTTCACTGTAGTATCTGCCGCTTGCGCCTAAAAGAGTTTGAAGCTCTCTGTTGTCTGTCTTAAAAAACTTTAAATCGGCAGCTTCTTTGGGCTTTGCATTTATAAACAAAAGCCATGTAACTGCGTCAACTTTTTTGCCATCAATTTTTACAGAAGTTTTGCCGCCAATATCTCTTAAAATGTCTGCAGCAGCGCTTGAAAGAGGCATAAGCCTGCCCTGTTTTAAAACAGGCAGCGACGCAAATTTTGCAGAAGCAGGCGCATCTAAAAGCAAATTTGAGTTGCTGAAAAAATACAAGCCTCCTAAAAATAATAGTGCTAAAATTGCGCTTAAAATCTGAAAAAACTTTTTCATCGCTTAATAAAAATTTTGCGCATATAAACAAAAATCATCCCAAAAAATATAAGGGCGATAGAAACTATTGGCAAAAGCCCCGCAGGGTTTTTAACAGCCTGCAATGTGCTTGTTTTGTCGTTTTCTGACAATTCAAACTGATAAAATGTCCAGCCGCCAAAACTTGCAGGATCATTCATTTGTATAAGTTTTTCTGTGGCCTTATTTGCATAGTGAAACTTCACAAGGCTGGAATATGCGCTTGGCATTTTAGTGTGCTCAAAATTTGTTTTGGTGCATTTAACAAGCTCTATAGAAAATGGTAAATCAACAAAGCTGTACATTTTGTTCGATTTTAAAATTTCAATTTTGCTAGAGCTTGTGCCCTCAAGTAAAACAATTCTGCCCTCTTGTCTCCAAGCACCCTGCAAAAATGCGGCAATAATTAAAAGCACCAAAGCTATGTGCACCATTCCAAATGCAATGCCACCAAAACCTCTGTTTGTAAATCTAAACGCAGACGCCAATAAATTTAAAAGCACAGCCAGACCTATAAATTTTCCGCCCAAAAGAGGCAAGTAGCCATAAAGACAAAACCAAGCTTCTATGTATTTTTCTTGAACGCCAACTATGCCCAATTTGGGAGTTTCAATGCTTGCCAAAAATATAAAAAGCACTGCATAAAAAAGCAAAAAAAGCGTAAGTCTTGGAGACGAAAGCCAATATGCAATTTTGAAATACAGACCTTTCATAAAAACAATTAAACATTAAATCTAAACAGAGCTACATCGCCGTCTTTAAATTTATAGTCTTTGCCTTCCAGCCTGTATTTGCCAACATCGCGTGCTGCAGCAACAGAGCCTGCTGCACATAAGTCGTCATAGGCTACAACTTCAGCTTTAATAAAACCTTGTTCAAAGTCTGTATGAATTACGCCTGCACACTGAGGGGCTGTCATGCCCTTAACAAAAGTCCATGCCCTTGCTTCTTTTTCGCCTGCAGTAAAATAGCTTGCAAGCCCAAGCAAATCGTAAGTTTTTTTAATAAGTTCAGAGACTCCGCTGTCTTTTGCGCCAAGCTCTTTTAAGTAATCTGCACCCTCTTCTTTTGAGAGTTCTGAAAGCTCTTCTTCAAGCCTTGCACAAATTACGCAGATGTCTGCGCCATGTTCATTTTTTGCAAATTCTGCAACTTTTTTTACATACTCATTTGCAAGAGGATTTGCCAAGTCTGCTTCAGAAACATTGCAGGCATAAATTGTAGGCTTTGACGTAAGAAGGAAGAAACTTTTTACTCTTGCGTAATCTTCTTCAGAAAAATCCAAAAGATGCGCAGGTTTGGCGTCGTTTAAATGAGCCACAAGTTTTTCTAAAATTTCAGTATTTTTAACAGCTTCTTTGTCTTGCCCGCCTTTTGCTTTGCGCTTGTTGCTGTCTAGCTGTTTTTCACAGCTTTGAAGGTCGGCAAGCACAAGCTCTGTGCTGATAACTTGAATGTCTCTGATAGGGTCAACGCCGCCCATATTGTGCAAAATATCGTCATCATCAAAACAACGCACAACCTGCACAATGGCGTCAACTTCTCTGATATTTGCCAAAAACTTGTTGCCAAGGCCCTCGCCCTTGCTTGCGCCTGCAACCAAGCCTGCAATGTCCACAAATTCTACAGCCGCAGGAATTATCACAGCAGTTTTTGCAATTTTGGAAAGGTTTATGAGCCTGTCGTCGGGCACTTCAACAACGCCAACATTTGGCTCTATAGTGCAAAACGGATAATTTGCAGCCTCTGCCTTGCGAGACCTTGTAAGGGCGTTAAAAAGTGTGCTTTTGCCAACATTTGGCAATCCTACTATACCTGCTTTTAGCATAAATAAAAAATTCTGGTTTGTTAAAAAGTTCTTAAACCAAACAATTTCTCAAAGTTTCAAAGACATTTCAAGCAAAGTTTCTTTAAATATTCTTATAAAAAAAGATTTTAAAAATCAAAACAATGTGCAAGATAGAAAAGATTATGGAAAAAGTTTTAAAATTGCTCATGGAAGGCGAAGCCCTCAATACCGAACAAATCGGAAAAATTTTAAGTGTAGAAAAAGCAGAAGTTGAAGCTACAATACAAAAGCTTGTCGACGAAAAAATTCTGCTTGGCTGGATTCCTGTGTTTAATCCAGACTTTGAAAGCAAACAACTTGTACGAGCGGCGATAGAACTTAAAATCAGCCCAGAGCGTGATGGCGGCTTTGACAGACTTGCAGAACGCATTTGCAAGTTTGAACAAGTAGATTCCTGCTACCTTATGAGCGGCGCTTACGACCTTTTGGTTTTCATCAAAGCGCCAACACTGCGTGACGTTGCAGGCTTTGTTTATGAACGCCTTGCAAGCATACATGGTGTGATGTCAACAGCAACACACTTTTTCCTACGTACATATAAACATCAGGGCTTCATGCTTTCTACAGAAAATCGAAACGATGACAAGCCATTTGTATCCCCCTAAAAAAATTAGAAAAATATTAAATCTTTTATGTCAAAACCAATTTCAGAATTTATCGCTTCGCACGTTGTATCACTTCCTAAATCAGGAATCAGAGACTTCTTTTCCATAGCGGCGACAGTAAAAGACATAGTCTCACTGGGCATTGGAGAGCCAGACTTTGTCACACCTTGGCATATCAGAGAAGCGGCGATTTTTGCTCTTGAAAAAGGCAAAACATCTTATACCGACAACCTTGGAATGAAGTCACTTAGAGTAGAAATTTCAAAGTATGTAGAAAATAATTTTAATGTTTCCTACAATCCTGATAACGAAATTTTAGTGAGCGTTGGCGCATCTGAAGCTATCGATATTGCAATGCGTGCGCTTATAAACCCCGGCGACAAAGTGATGTATCATGAACCTTGTTTTGTGTCTTATAACCCCTCAATAAGGCTTTGCCATGGCGTGCCTGTGGGCGTTGTAACTTCAGGCAAAGACAAGTTTGCGCTAGATATTGAAGCTGTCAAAAAAGCATGGCAGCCGGGCGTAAAACTTTTCATGATAAATTTTCCTACAAATCCTACAGGCGGCACTCTTGAAGTAAAAGAGCTTGAAGCGCTGGCAGCATTTGCAAAAGAAAAAGATTTTCTAATCATCTCTGACGAAATTTATGCAGAGCTTACCTATGAGGGCAAGCACTCATCTATTGCGTCTATATAAGGGTTGAGAGAGCGCACAATTTTCATACATGGCTTTTCAAAGGCTTTTGCAATGACAGGCTTTAGAATGGGCTATGCTTGCGGACCAAAAGAAATTATTGACGCTATGATGAAAACGCATCAATACGCAATTATGTGCGCTTCTATTATTGCTCAAGAGGCATCTATTGAAGCTCTTAAAAATGGCGCAAACGATGTCGTGTTCATGAGAGAAAAATATCAAGAGCGTCGAGACTTCATTGTACGCCGCTTCAATGAAATGGGCATGACCTGCCATCTGCCAAAGGGCACTTTCTACGCTTTCCCAAATATAGAAAAATTTGGTCTTAGCTCATTGGATTTTGCAAAAATGCTGGTGACAGAAGCAAAGGTTGCAATGGTTCCCGGAACCGCTTTTGGAGAATCCGGCGAGGGTTATTTGCGTGCAAGTTTTGCAACAAGTTTTGATAACATAGTAAAAGCAACTGACAGAGTGGAAGAGACGCTCAAAAGGGTATTTAAATAATGTCTGATAATATAAGAAGCATAGCCCTTGTGGGGCGTCCTAATGTCGGCAAAAGCCGTTTGTTTAATAGGCTTTTGGGCAGGCGTGTATCTATTGTGCACGATATGCCGGGGGTCACTCGCGACATAGTTGCAGAAAAAATGAAGTGCGGCGTTTTGCTGATGGACACAGGCGGCATTGGCGCAAGCGCTGAAATGACTCATAAAATTATTGCAGACGCAACTAACGAACAGGCAGACTTTGCAATTGCGGCAGCCTCTCTTATAATTTTTGTAGTAGATTCTCAAGACGGACTAATGCCTCTTGACGAAAAAATTGCAGACAAAATTCGCAAAAGCGGCGCTAAGGCAATACTTGCAGTAAACAAATCTGACGTGCCTGAACACGACGCAAAAATTGCAGACTTCTGCAAACTTGGCTTTACTCACACCTGCCCAATCTCTGCAGAACATGGGCGTGGCATTGCAGAGCTTTGGAACGCAATGGAATACGAACTAGGGCCTCTGCCTGATTTGCCGCCTCAAACAGAAGCTGAAGGGCGTGTAAAAATTTGCGTGGCAGGCAGACCTAACGTTGGCAAAAGCTCTATAGGCAATAAATTGCTTGGCTCTAAAAGGCTTATTGTAAGCGAAATTGCAGGCACTACCAGAGACCCTGTCAAGTGCGAAATTGATTTTGAAAACGACAGAGGCGATGTCATGAAATTTATGTTTTTTGACACAGCAGGCGTGCGTGCAAAACGCAAAGTCAACACCTCTTTAGACTATTTTTCCACACTGCGCACAAAAGGCGCAATATCGCAATGCGACATTGTAATGCTTGTCATTGACGCAATGGAAGGCGTATCTGAATCTGACCAAAAATTGGCCGGCGAAATTCTAACAGAAGGCGCTGCAATAATGCTTGTTGTAAACAAGTGGGACTATGCAGTAAGGGCTTTCAAAGAAGGTAAAATGCCTACTTATGAAAACATCGCAAAATTTCGCGAAAGTTTTGAAGAGGCTGTGCGTGAAAAACT
>JAVBSE010000083.1:0-12659 GCA_031547315.1 Opitutales bacterium | reverse complement strand
AGGAACTTTTGGCTCTTCTTTGTAAAAAATTTCGTGCATTTCAGATTTGGAATCTTTTGGATTTATTGGATAGCTGTATGATTTTTCAAATCTGTTTGCAGGGTTTATTCCAAAATTATACGCCTTAATTGCAGAGTCCAGCCAAGTTTTAGACATTGCCGCTTGTCCTGCTTCTTTAAGTGCAAGCGCAAGCATTGAAGCGTGGGCGGCATACTGCATAGAGCTTTCCATTGTGGCCGCAGAAAGATAGTATTTTTGTTCATCAATAGATGGATTGTACTCTACGGGGTGGCTTGTTGCTTCTATCCAGCCGCCAACAGAGCCATTTTCTTTTTGCGCTCTTTTCCAGACTTCCATTCCCCAAATTGCCTCATCTAAAATGTCGGGAATTCCATTGCCGGATTCAGGAATGTTTAGCTGATTATCAGAAAAATTTTGAGGCTTAAAAAGATAGACAGAAAGAAGATCGCAAACTACGTCGTAGTGATATGGGCGCCTGTCATAGTCGCCGGCGTCGTGCCAGCCGCCAAAGACAGAATCTACAATTGTGTTATTTTCTCTTAGAGAAATAAGTTTAAACTGAGAGACTTCAATTTGCTTGCCATCTTTGTCGAAAAATCCTGAATCCGGGCGTTTTGCACTTGGCTTGTAGTGAACATTGTTGGGCGGAAAGTCGCCCTGATAAGTTTTTAGATGGCAGCTGCCCATAAGCCAATTTGTGTAGGGCTTTTCTTTTGCGCAGCCGCAGCGTTTGTGAAATAAGCCTTTGCTGTGAATATAGAAGGCTTCGCCAATTGCGTTGTTAGAAATTTCAAAACTTTCAGAGCGTCCATAGCCTTTTACGTAAATGTGATATTTGCCTTCTTTATTGAAGGCGGAAAAATCTGCCTCTTTTGTTTCTTCGCCTGTAAACGGAGCTCCTGAAAGGTAGGTGGGGTCTTTAATTCTGTCTTTTAGAGCTGCGCTAAATACAGTGTTTCCTGTGTCTTCATCTATGATTTCAAAACTTTGTGCAGTATTTTTGTTTGCGCCAAGAGAGCCCAGCCAAGAGCCAATATAAGCATATTTGCGCCCTGCCTGTTTTGAATAGCCAAGCTGATTAACTTTTATTGCGCCGCTTATGTTGTTTTTTGAATTAAATTCAAATTTTACTTCTTGCCCCAAAGGATTTGTAAGGCTGTAAGTTTTACCTTCTTGAAGCGCTTTTGAAAGCTTTAAAAACGTAAAATGAGCCACTTCTGCATTATATGTAAGCTTATCTTGCCCTGTTGTCAGATTGGGAAAACTTGCCTGACCTATGGAATTTACCCAATAGCCTAAAGATTCTGCTTCTAGGCCTTCACTAAATTTAAATCCGCTAAGGTTTTGGCAGGCTTGGGCAATAGTGGGCCTGTATTTCAAAATAATGTCTGCGCCAAGTACGTTGTAGTAAACATTTTTAGACCAATTTTGCAGGTTGGCAGCAGGACTGTCTACACCTTTAAGAAAAGCTCCGCATTCTGCCGCAAAACGAGCTTTTAAGAAGTCTGTGTAAACTGAGACAAGGCAGATGGTGTTTTCATCAAGAATTTCTATTCTTAAATCTCCAATAACAGGGACAGTAATTTCTGTGTCAGGATGAAAGTTTCCTACTTTAACTTGCACTGCAGAAGAGGCCGCAGATGGCGTAGTTTTTATTCTTTCAATAAGGCTTGGGCTTTGTTTTGTTGCAGGTTTCTTTTCAGGAGTTTTGGCATTTTGAGAGCTTTCTTTGCTTTCAGGCAACTCTTGGGCGCTAAAAGTTTTTTCAAGCTCTGTATCTGATTGTGGGTCGTAAGAAGGCAAAAAAATGCGCTCTGCAAATATAAATAAAGCCAGACAAAGCAGTGCAAGTGCAAAAAAAAGAAAATTTTTATTTAGTATAAAGCGCATAATTCCGATTTTAAATTTGTAAGTCTATCATCAATAATAAAAAGAAAAATGGAAGTTAAAAAGTAAAATAAATACGTATTCTTCTTGACAAATTAAGAGAATTCTATCTTATGAGGACGCAATAGAAAATAAAAGGATCTAATATGAGAAAACTAATTTCAACATTTTTAATTGCATTTTTTGCTGTTTTTACAGCAAAGGCTGACTTCACATACGGAAATAATGGCTTGTTCACTATTACAGGCACTGACGACTTAAGCATCTCTATTACTCGCGACTTTGGCGGTAATAAGGCGTTTGGTTATTTTAAGTACGACCCAGTTACAGGTGAAAGAGGTGAGCTTATCTCTTTGAATATAACAGAAGGTCAAACAGCAATAATTGACGGTCTTTCTGCCGGCGACGTAATTGGTTTTTATACAGAACACGCAGGTCAGGGTACAATCTATTCAAATGACACAGGCAAAAAAGATAGTTTGAACTTAGACAGTTTGGGTTTAGATACTGAAACAGGCATAAGCTCTTACAACATCAAAGTTGGCGACAATAAAAATGGCGTTCATTTTGGTATTTTGTCTATACCAACCAGTGCTCCTACAGGACAGCCATTGCCAGGCGTATTTGCTTGTATCATTGCAGCAGCAATAGGTTTGCCTTTGTATGCTAAATTCAGAAAAAGCAGAAAAGAAAGCTAATTTTAGCTTTCTTGCCAGAGTTCAGCCGCTTTGTTTTGAACATTGCGTTTGCCTTGGCAGTTTTACATTTCAATAAAAAAAGTAATAGCCTCGCAAGAGGCTTTTATTTTCTTTAAATTCACAGATTCATTATTTTAAGGCAAATATTTGTATGCAGACTAGAAAAAACTTAAAAATTATATCAATTTTATTCGCACTGATTGTGCCCATTTTGACAATTGCTGCGATGGTTTATTTTTCAGTGTTCTATGATAAAACATCAGCTCAGCTAGTTTTGGCTAAAAGCGCAATTGAAAATGGCGACAAAGAAAAAGCATTCAATATTTATTACGACATAAGCACTACAGATAAGTCTTGTGAAGAAGCGTACAGAGCTTTGGCTGAACTCTCTGAAGAAAAGTCTAATTACAAAGATGCGGGGTATTTTTGGTCGCAGGCGGCAAGGTTGAATCCTTTGGATAAGGCTTTGCTTCTTAAGTCTTTAGAGTGTTCTGTTATTTCCAGAGAAGATAATTTGTTAAGTGCAAGGTATATTGGTGTTCAAGACAAGCAGTCTTTGCCTGAAGAATTGCGTTTTAACATAGCCTTGGCATTTCTTAGAATGAAACTTTTGCCGGAATTTGAAGAAATTTCTAAAAATATGCAGTCTGCGGATTTTAAGCTCTTGTTAGAGGCTTATAAGTTCATTTCTGAAAAGAATTTTTTACTTGCCGAAAAGCGTTTTGAAGACCTTTCTTCATCAAAAAATTTGTTTGTTAAAAATCAGTCATTGTTTGGACTTTCTATGTGCAAATCTATGACAGGCAATATTGACGCAGCGCAGGCAGAACTGGAAAAAATAAAAGATGCCAGCCTATTTTTAGAGGGCGATAAGCTTATATTAGAGGGCAAAATTTTAAAATTAAAAGGCGAAAATAAAAAAGCTTTAGAGAAATTCTTAGAAGCAGGGCGCTTTCAAAGGTCTAATGTTATCTTGTCAGTAGAGTCTGCAGAGCTTGCTTATTCTTTGGAAGACAGCGCAAGAATTTCAGAATTGATTACAAGAATTTCGCAGGCTAACAGAGATATGCTTGTTCTCAAATATTATTTTGAGGCCTTAAATGCGGGCGCAAAAAGAAATTGGAGCGAAGCTCAAAAAAATCTGGAACTTTCTGAGAATTTTAAAGACAGGTTTGCAGCAAGGCTGCTTGCAATTAAATGTGCAATAGAAAGCAACAATCCAAACCTTGCGGCGATAAATCTTGATGCCTTGCCTATTGCAGACTTAAGCACAACAATGAAAGACAACATTGTAAATGCACTCGTTCCCTTGCTTAAAAATAATCAAAAAAGTGTAGCCCTTTACACTGCAATGAATAGGCTTGCGCCTGATAATATCTTTACAAATATTCTTTTGATGAAAGATTCTTTGCGCTTAAAAGATTTTAAAAAGGCAGTGGAAGAGTCTGAAAAAGTTTTGGCAGTTAATCCTTATGACAAGTCTGCTATTACTGTTCTTGGCATATCAGCACTTAATTTAAATAAGCCGGATTTGCTTATCAAAAATGTTCTTAAATATTTGGAAAAAAATGTGGACGACATTGATGCAAGGCTATTGCTTGCCAGAGGCTATGTGCAAAAGTCTGATATTGAAAACGCCAAAATAAATTATTTGAAGGCACTAAAATCTTCTGATTACATCACCTATGTTGCAGAAGAAGCAGGTTTCTTTTTTATAAACAACAAGCTTGATGCAGATTTTAATGCGCTTATTGCTTCTTTGGCAGCAAAAGAAAACGCTATACAAAAATCGCTTGGGCTTGCGCTGGAAGCAGAGTTTTTGATGAGGGCAGACAAAAAAGCGCAGGCTGCCGAAAAATTAGAAGAAGCCATAAAAATTACTCCTGAGGTAGAGTCTTTATACACAGTTTTGGCATATTGCTTGTTTTCTTTAGACAAAAAAGCACAGGCAAGAAAAGTTTTTGAAGAGGGCATTGCAAAATTAAATGCAGAAAATCTTAAATTCCAGTTTGCATTGCTCTTGTCTGAGGGAACAAAAGAAGAATGTAAAGAAGCCCTAGAGCTTTTAAAATCTATATATGCAAAACATCAAGACAGCAAAAATATTTTAACAATGATGGCTGTGGTGCAGTTAAAACTTGGGCTTCAGCAAGAAGCTTTAAATTCTGCAAAAAAAGCAAATGAACTTGCATTAAATTCATCTGACACGCTTTATTTGATAGGCAAAATAATGTATGAGCGCAAGCACTATGAAGAGGCAATTCACAGTTTAGAGCGTGCGCTTTTTAACGACGAAAAAAATCAAGAGATAAAGAAAACTCTCTCTGAAGTTTTGAATGCGGCTATTGCTTCAAATCCTCCTGTTTTGCAAAAGCGTTTGTATCTTGAAAGGCTTGTAAAGTTGGATGCGTCTGATAAGAAATCGCAAGAAGAGCTAAAGAAAGTCAATGAACTCATCTCAGAAAGTCGCAATGCAAAATAGGCTTTTAAGGCACGCCAAACAGCTTCCATTTACAATAAAAATTTTGCTTTTGGGCGTGATGGCTTGGGGGCTTTTTGACGCCTTTAATTCTTCTTTAAAAGAGTCTGCATTTGCGCTTTGGTTTTTGGGCTTGGCTGTATTTATTACTTCTTGGAGAACTTATAGACCAAGTAAAATTTCTGCATTTACAATTAAAGGCTTTGCTTTTGGACTTGTTGCTTTGAGCTTTGTTTCCTCTTATTTTGGAGTTTTATCTTTGTCTATTTTCCTAATTGCCTTTGCTTTTGGGGTATTTTTTGACAGATTAAAAGTGCCTCAAAAATTAATTATTCCATTTTTAATTTGGATAGTGGCTATTCCTAATTGCGAATATTTGCACCTTTTAGTGAGCCATCCTATGCGAGTAATGGGGGCAATAGTTTCTGCAGGCGTATTAAATATTTTGGGAATTTCGGCTTCTGCCGCAGGCACTATGATAAATATAGATGGGGCTCAGGTTGCAATAACAACTGCCTGCAGCGGCATTGAACAGCTTGAAGCAATGCTTTTAATTGGCTGGATTTGCGCAGCTTATATGCACAAAAAAGTCTTTCTGCAAGTAACGCACTTTTTGATGATAATACCTATTATTTTGGCCGCCAATATTTTAAGGCTAATAGTTACATTGCTTGGTGCACATAAGTATGGAGATGTTTTTTTATCTGACAAAGTTCATACAACTTTTGGTTTTGCAACAGTGATTTTAGTCTTGTTAATTTTTGTGGGCGTTGGCGAACTTCTTTCGGAAAAGCCAGAGCCTAAAACTTTGGAATCAAAGGAGGGGAAATGAAATATTTTTTGAAAAATCTTTTCTTTGCCCTCGCCGCAGTGCCCATTCTCTTAAAGTTGCCTTATCTTATGGCAGTTTGGAGAGAGACTCCGCTGGACAGCAAAGATATGTATATTTGGCTGTCTTTGCCAATGATAGCTCTTTTTTCAGAGCTTTTACGCAGACATTTAAAAATTGTAGATGTAGTAGAAAATTATAGAAAGCTCACGCTTCTAGTTTTAATTTTTGCACTTATTTCTTATGCAGTGATAGCCTTTAAAGTTAATGCGGCAGGCATACTTTTGGGAATAATGATATTTTCTTTGGCTGTGGAATTAAGATTTGGGCGCAGAGTTTTTGTGTCGCAATTTCCCACAATGTTTTTTGCTGTGCTTTCTTGTCCTTCGCTTTCTTACTGGTTGGATTATTATTTGCACACAGGCATAAGCAGCTCTACTTCTTATTTTCTTATAAAAATATTTTTAGGTCTTACATTTTTTATCTATTGGAATATCAGCACATTTGTAAACCGCAGTTATCCTAGAATATCTTCAGTTTTATTTTGTGTCTTTGTTTTGTTTGCAATATTCTTTTTCAAAGTTAAGACGCAAAGTCTTGAAGCAGGCGATGAATTTAAAATCGATACCAATAAAATGTACGCAGGAAACTGGATTTCTGAAAAAGTGCCCGGAAGTTACAGCGACAAACGCTTTTTTGCCTCCTCTCCAATAGAGCGCAGGGCTTATTTTAATAATGATTCAAATGTAAATTTGTTGGCTTTAAAAGTGAATGACATCTCAAAAGTTCATCCTATAGGCATTTGTCTTAAGAGCGCAGGTTACGATGTTTCTAGCTCTAAACAAATTTATTTGCCGGTTGGCGATAAAACGCTGCAAGTTAACGAGCTTGAAATTTTTAACGGCGAAAGTCACTACATTGCCTATTCCTTCTTTTCAAATGGCAGATACACAACCGGTGATTTTACCAAATTTAGATTTTCTAAAAGGAGCCAAAATCAGTGGATGCACTATCAAATTATTGCGCCATTTACTGAAAATGAAGAAATTTCCAGAGCAAGGGTGCAAAATCTCTTGAAGAATTTTTCTTTTCGTGAATGATTTTTGCAAGACACACGCAACACTATTAGATGAAAAGATATGAATACTGAAACTTTGCTCAAAACAAACATTCCGGAAAGCCTTTGCTGCGGCTGTGGCGCTTGCGTACAAATTTGCCCCAAAAAGGCAATGACTATGCAGCCCGATGCAGAAGGTTTTTTGAGGCCTGTCTTGAATGAAGATTTATGCATAAGCTGCGGAATTTGCGCCAAAACTTGCCCTATGAATGACGAAAGCAGGGCGGCATTAAAGTATAATACTTCAAAAGAATCTTACGCCTGCATTCACAAAGAAAAAACTGTTGCGGCAGAAAGTTCTTCGGGCGGCGCATTTACTGCAATCGCAGAGGCTTTTTGCGATGGCGAATATCTTGTTTTTGGCGCTCAGTGGGGCGACGATTTTTATGTTTATCACTCATCTGCAAGTGATGTAAAAAATTTATCTAAATTCAGAAAATCCAAGTATATTCCCAGCGACACAAAGCAAACATTTGCAGAGGCAAAACAGGCTTTAAAAGAAGGCAAAAAAGTTCTTTTTACAGGCACTCCTTGCCAGATAGCAGGCTTAAAACTTTTTGTAGGAGAAAAACTTTCTGAAAATTTACTCACAATAGATTTTTCCTGCCATGGAGTTGGCAATCCTTCTATTTTTAAGCGCTATGTAAAAGAAATAGGAGAGGCTAAAAATAAAAAAGTTACAGGCTATGAATTCAGATTTAAGGCACGTTCTTTGTCTGCATATTCCTGCGTAAGCTCACGTTTTACTTTTGAAGATAAAACTCATTTGGTGCGCTATAAAGACCCTTGGTTTAGGGGCTTTGTGTCGGCGCTTTTTAAGCGTGAATCTTGCTATTCTTGCCCATTTGCAAAAATTGCGAGAATTTCAGATTTAACTATTGCAGACTATTGGGGCATTGAAAGAATTTCTAAGAATTTTAATTCAGGCAAGGGCGTTTCTTTGCTGCTTGCAAATACCCCAAAGGGAGAGTCTGTGCTTTCTAAATTGCCTAACAATATGACTTTAGAAGCATTCTCTTTAGAGTCTTGCCTAACTTATAATATTCCTTTAAATCACAAAGTTGAAAGAACTCCTAAAACTGCAATTTTCAGAAAAAATTTAGAAAACAATTCAGTTGAAGAATCTATATTAAATGCCTTGGGCAGACCCACAAAATTACAAATTATAGTCGAAACATTTTTAAGACTTTTCCCCATTAGACTTGCGCATAAAATCACAAGAACTACCAAGCGTTTTACAGGCTTTGTAAAGACTTGTATAATTAAAGTTTTGCCTGCAAAAATGCGTGAGAAAATTCTCAATAAATGGGCGGAGGCTAATGGCAGAAAACGCTAAGTAAGCTGTGAAATTGGGTTAATACTTTGTTGCTGCAAAAAATCTTTAATTCATTTTTTTTACAGTAAGCAGTCAAACTGTGCGTCGTACTTATTTAGTAAGCTGTCAAATTGCGGCTTAGGCTAGGCGCTAGAAAATTTTTGGGTCGAAGCGTATTTTAATACGTGAGAGTCAAAAATATTTCGACGCAACAACGCATAAGCCCAATTTCACAGCTTACTGCTTCGGGCGATTGCGCTGACTATGATAAGCTGCATAGCATGATAAATCATAGTAGGCAAAAGCACTATTCCCGCAACAGCAGGGTTAACAAAAATAACCTTAGACATAACAGACCCATGCACCAAAGACTTCTTTGACCCGCAAAACAGCGCAGTAATAGTATCTGCATTGTTAAATTTAAAGAGCTTAGCAAAGGCAAAAATTATAAGATAAACCAAAATAAAAAACGCTGTCATAACAGCAGCCAAAAGTATAAGCGCCTTTGCAGAAAAGCCATCAAACATACGTTCGTAAAACGACTGGCAGAAAGAGGTGTAGATAATCAGCAGTATGACAGTTTGGTCGAACTTTCTTAAGTTTGTTTTATATTTTTCTGCATATTTGCCAAATTTTTTATTTAGCATAAAACCCAAAATAACAGGCAATAAGACTTGCAATAGCAGTTTAAAAATAATGTCTGAAATTGGATATGCACCAGTGGAAGTGTTAACAAACAAACTCATCCAAAGAGGCGTAATAAATATACCAAGCAGGCTAGAAACGCTTGCATTAAAAATTGCGGCAGGCACATTGCCGCCTGCAATAGAAACCATCACAACAGATGAAGAAACTGTAGAGGGCAGGGTTGCCAAAAAGAAAATTCCTAAGAGCAAATAGTATCTAAAACTTTCTGGTGATACGCTCACAAAATTCATCCCCACAAGCACAATTACAGGGAACAATATGAAGGTGGAAATGTGTATCAAAAAGTGAAGCTTAATATTTTTTAAGCCCTCTTTTAATTTTTCAGAATTTAGGCGCAGCCCATAAAAAAAGAAAATTAAAGACACGCCAAAAGACGCAATATCACCCAAAGAAACAGGCTCTCTTGTTATGCCAATTTCCGGATAAAAAAATGCGCCGATAATTACTAAAATTATAGCCAGAACAAAGCCGTCTAAGCCTATGCGTTTAAAGAAGTGCAGCATAATTTATTTGGCTAAAAAATCTTTTGCAAAGCTTTCTGCAAAGTATGTGAGTATCATGTCTGCGCCTGCGCGTTTTATAGACATCAAAGATTCGTCCCTGCATTTTTTTAAGTCTAAAAAGCCTTTTTGTGCGGCAAGGGCAATCATGGAATATTCTCCCGAAACTTGGTAGGCTGCAAGCGGTAGCGTACTGCGCTCTTTTATTTTTGATACAATGTCTAAGTAGTAGCCTGCAGGTTTTACCATGAGAATATCTGCGCCTTCAAGTTCGTCTAATTCTGCTTCATGCATGGCTTCTTTTGAGTTTGCAGGGTTTAGCTGATAGCCGCATTTATCAAGGGCTTTTGCGCCTGCTTTTTTAGAGCCTATTGCGTCTCTGAAAGGCCCATAGAATGCTGATGCGTACTTTGCGCTGTATGCCATAATTGCGCTTTCAAAAAACTTTGCGCCATCCAGAGCTTCTCTGATAGCGCCAATTCTGCCATCCATCATGTCTGATGGAGCAATAATATCTGCGCCGGCTTCTGCTGCAGCGACAGACATTTTTGCAAGAATTTCTACAGTTTCGTCATTCAAAATCCAAGTGCCGTCTGCATTTAAAATTCCATCGTGCCCATGCGTAGTGTAGGGGTCAAGAGCTATGTCTGCTACAATTTGCAAGTTACTAAAATTTTCTTTAACAGCTCTGATTGCTTTATTTTGAAGCGACTGTGGGTTATACGCCTCTTTTGCGTCATCAGATTTTAACTCTGCGCCAACATTAGGAAAAAGCGCAATTGCAGGGATGCCAAGCTGCACAAGCTGTTCACATTTTTTTAGAAGGTCTTTTATTGAAAGCCTTTGCACGTCTGGCATAGATGTAATTTCAGCAGATTCGCCCTCTGTTATGAATATGGGCAAAATAAGGTCTGCCGGTCTTAAAAAATTTTCTTGGCACAAAGAGAGTATAGAAGCGTTGCGGCGCAATCTCCTTGGTCTTGACTTAATATCGAGCTTGAAATTATCTTTCATTATCTTTTAGTATTTAGGCTTTAGATTTAAAATCAACAAAAATGACTCTCGGTATATTCAATACACTCACAAGAAAAAAAGACGAACTGCATCCTAAAGATGGCAAAACCTTTGGCATGTACTGCTGCGGACCAACTGTTTATGGCCCTGCACATATCGGGAATTTTAGAACTTTTTGTGCGCAAGACGTTTTAAGACGCACGCTGGAACTTACGGGAATCAAAGTTATGCACGTTCGCAATATCACAGATGTGGACGACAAAACTATCAGAGAAAGCCGCAAACTTGGGCAGACTTTAACTGAGTTCACACGCAGATGGGAAGACAAATTCCATAAAGACTGCGATGCGTTAAATCTGCTAAAACCTCAAGTAGAGCCTAGGGCAACAGAGCACATCAAAGAGCAGCTTGACATGATAATTAAGCTTGTAGAAAAAGGCTATGCTTACGCTACTGCAGATGGCAGCGTGTATTTTAAAATTGCTGCAGACCTTGACTATGGCAAACTTTCGGGACTAGAGGTAAAAAATTTAGAAACTCAAACAGTAAATTCGGCAGGCGACGCAAATAATGCAGACGAGTATGCACGTGAAAATGTTTCTGACTTTGCGCTCTGGAAGGGCAGAAAGCCCGAAGATGGCGATAATTTTTGGAAGTCTCCTTGGGGTGAAGGCCGCCCCGGCTGGCACATAGAGTGCTCTGCAATGGCGCAAAAATATTTGGGCGACAGCTTTGATTTGCATGGCGGCGGCATAGACCTTTGCTTTCCGCATCATGAAAATGAAATTGCGCAGTCAGAGTCTGCAACTGGGGTTTCGCCTTGCGTGCGTTATTGGTTTCATAGCGCTCACTTAATGGTAGAGGGCGAAAAAATGTCTAAAAGCCTTGGCAATTTGTACACTCTAGATGATCTTACAGCAAAGGGCTACAGCCCAAATCAGATACGTTTTACGCTGATTTCAGGCCACTATCGCCAGCAATTAAATTTTACATTTAAGGGCTTAGAAGACGCAAAAAGCGCTATTGCAAAATTAGAAAAATCTACTTTGCAAACCTTACAAAATTTAGGGATTTCTGAAGCAGAATTTAAAACGTTTATTGCTCCTAAAGCGAATTTTGAAAACAGTGTGTTTGAAGCAGCATTTGCTGCAATGTGTGACGACTTAAACGTACCAAAAGCTTTGGGCGAAATTTTTAGCGCCTTTGCAAAATCTAAAGAAACGCCTCTTACAAAGGCAGATTTAGAGGCTTTGGGCGGACTGCTTTATGCGCTGGGTCTAAAACTTTTTGAAAGAGAAGAAAAAACAGAAATTGAAATTCCCGCAGAAGTTACAGAGCTTGCTCAAAAAAGGTTGGAAGCAAAGCAGGCAAAAGACTATGCGCTTGCAGATACGCTTCGCAAACAGGCTGCAGATTTGGGCTGGATAATTACAGACACAAAAACAGGATTTGAAATAAAGAAAGCATAAAAATATGAAAGTACTAAGAGCTAAAAGTGCAGGATTTTGTTTCGGCGTAGAGCGTGCTATCGGCATTGCCAGAAAATGTACAGAAAATGGCGCAACACGTGTGTTCACAGATGGTCCGCTTATTCACAATAGGCAGATGATGGAACATCTTACAAATGAAGGCATACTTGAAATTGGCGACTATAAGAGCGAAAAAAATTTAGAATCTCAAATTTCTAAAAACAAAAATTCGCATGATGTTTTAGTTGTTCGTGCGCATGGGGTTTCTCCTGAAAGGCGCGAGTATTTAAAAAATCTTGGTCTTGTTTTTAAAGACGCAACTTGTCCTGACGTGGGCCGCATTGCAGGTGCAATCAAAAGCCATGCAAAAAAAGGCTTCACAACAATAATTGTTGGCGACCCCGAACACCCTGAAGTGATAGGCCTTTTAGGCTACGCAGAAGGCAAGGGTTTTGTGGTTAAGAGCGAAAAAGATATTGATGCGCTCCCAGAAATTGAAGGCGAAACTTGTATGGTTTCTCAGTCCACAATGTTTACAGACGACTACGCAGAAATTGCAGAATATTTTAAGCGCAAATATCCTAATACAAAAGTAATAGACACAATTTGCGGTGCAACAAAA
>JAVBSE010000209.1:0-5535 GCA_031547315.1 Opitutales bacterium | reverse complement strand
ATCAAAAATATTTTAAATCAGGCTGTTTTGGATGATGTGAATCTCATTCACCTTGCCTGTTCAGATTATCTTATTTCAAGGCTTGGTGCATATTTAGACGCACAGGGTAATGCTGCTGTAAAATTGTCTTGTACGAACAATGCAAAAATGTGTTGCGGAGAGGGAATTTGCGGCGCATGTTCCACTGATTCTGCAGATGGCAAAACTCATAAATTTTGCAAAGAACAAATCTCTTTAATGTCTTTTATAAAAATGCGAGGTGAATTGTGAAACTTATTATTATAGGCGGCGGCTGGGCTGGCGTGTCGGCCGCAGTTGCAGCTAAAAAAGCGGGGGCAGACGTTGTACTTATAGAAAAAACAGATCTCTTGCTGGGTAATGGAAATGCAGGCGGCATTATGCGCAACAATGGACGTTTTACTGCGGCAGAAGAATTGATTGCACTTGGCTGCGAAGATATTTTTCAAATTATCGACAATTGTGCAACGCACAAAAATATAGATTTTCCTGGGCATAAGCACGCAACGCTTTATTCTACAATATTGATTGAAGGGCGCATAAGAGCATACCTGATTTCTCTTGGAATTTGTTTGAAAATGGAAAGCAGAGTTGCAGATGTAGAGTTTAAAAAAGGTAAAATCAGCGCAATAATTCTGGATAATCAAGAAAGAATAGAAGGCGATGTTTTTATAGAGGCAACAGGGTCGTCGGGTCCAATGGGCAACTGCTTAAAATATGGCAATGGCTGCGCTATGTGCGTTTTGCGTTGTCCTACATTTGGGCCTAGAATCAGCATAAGTGCAAAGTGCGGGCTTAAAGATTATCAGGGCACACGCCAAGACGATTCTTATGGTGTTTTTTCAGGTTCCTGCGAACTTCATAAAGATAGCCTTTCTTCAGAATTGCAAGAAGCTTTGAACAAAAATGGACTTCTTATTTTGAAGGTGCCCACAGAAGATGTGAATTATGAAAAACTTACTGCAAAAGCCTGCAAACAATATGCTTTAAAAGAATTTTCAGAAAATATTGTCTTGCTGGATACAGGCAATGTAAAGTTGATGGCAAGTTATTATCCGCTTGAAAAATTGCGTAAAATAAATGGGCTTGAAAACGCAAAATATGCTGCGCCTTTGGGAGGCAGTAAGGGCAATTCTGTCAGATACTTATCTCTTGCTTTGCGTTCAAACGATATGCGTGTAAAGGGTGTTTGCAATCTATTTTGTGCCGGAGAAAAAAGCGGCTTATTTGTAGGCCATACAGAGGCAATCGCAACAGGCGCATTGGCTGGGCACAATGCTGTAAAATATGCTTTAAATGTGCCTTTGTTGACGCTTCCAGACAGCCTTGCAGTTGGCGATATAATTTCATTTGCAAACTATAAAGTGCAAGAAGAAAACGACACAAAAGAGCGTCTTACCTTTGCAGGCGGAACTTTCTTTGAACGCATGAAAGAAAAAAATCTTTACTCAACTGATGCAAAAGAAATCGAAGAGCGTGTAAAAAAAGCAGGGCTTTGGGGTATATTTAATCAAAGGCAGTGCTGATGAATATTCAGCCTATATATTTTATTGCCGCGCCCTTTATAGGCTTTGTGGGTATGACATTGGGGGCTTATTGGGGGATAGGGTGTAGCTGGCTGATTGTGCCGCTAATGCTCCTTTTGGGTTCTACGTCTATAGAGGCTGCGGGCGTTGCCCTTTTGCAGATGGTTCCTTCTATTATACCTGTTCTTGTGCGCGATGCCCCAAGTTTGGGTTGGCAAAAAAATTCTTTGGGCAGAAATCTAATTTTACCTCTTGCGCTGGGCGGAATTTTGGCGTCGCTTGGGGGATGTTTTGTGAATGTTTTTCTTTACAAAAAATTTGGAAATCTTCCTTTTCAGTGTTTGTTTGCGCTAGTTTTAATTTTGATTGCTTTAAGAATACTTTTGGGCAAGTCTCCTGTTTATAAAGCCAATTTGCCTGCAATTCAAAAAAAAGAAGCGCCAAAGGCTTTTGGCTTAGGGGCGTTGTCAGGCTTTTTTAGCTCTCTTTTTGGAATTGGCGGGGGGATGTTTTTTAGACCCATTTTGTCGGAAATTTTTAAAATTCCTGAAAAAGAAACTGCCAGTGCTGCTCGCTTACTTTTATTTTTTACAGCTTTTGCAGGTGGCATTTCTTATATTTTTGTACAAAGAAATTTTAATTGGCAAATTGGCGCAGTTGCTCTTTTGATTTCTCTTGGCGGAGTTTTTGGATTTTTACTTGGCACTAAAATTCATAAGGATGTTGTAGAAAACGGATATGCAAATCACGTTAGAGGCAGCTTTGTATTTATAGCAATTTTAGTGCTTTTAAATTTGACGTTAAATATTTTTGGATTCGTTCTTTTGGGACGTTCTTTAATGATAATCAGCGCACTTTTACTCTTAAGCTATTTGCTTTTATTTGCACAGTTTGCAAAAAAGAAGAAAGATTTTACTTCACCAAGATAATAATCTTGTCTGAACTGCTTAGTTTTGCAAAATTTATGGGCAGATAATATGGAACTGCTAAAAGACCTAAAAAATTTAGAAATACTTTCAAACATAGATGCGCTTACTTGTTTTAAGCTGACAGTAATTTTTGTTGTGGCGTCTATGGTTTTTCAGCTTGTAGTTTTTGTGGCAAAGTCCTTAAATCTAGTTTTGCCGCCGCCGCTAAAATGGATTCTGAAAAAACTGATTTATATTTGCTTTATTTTGGCATTTATTGCAGTTTTGGGCTACTGTTATTTTTATTTTAATATGCAGCAAAATTAAATTTTCAAAAACAGAATAACTTTTAAGATTAAAATTTTTATTTATGAAGAAAAAATCAAATACAAAACAGGCAAGTTGGGGCGGAAGATTTTCAGAAGGCCCAAGCGAACTTATGCAGCGCTTTGGAGAATCTGTTTCTTTCGACAAAAAGCTTGCGTATTTTGACATACAAGGTTCTTCGGCTCAGGCAGAAATGCTTGCGCAGGCAGGCATAATTTCAGAAGCAGAGTGCAGCGAAATTTTGCGTGGGCTAGATACAATTTTAGACCAGATTGAAGCAGGCAAATTCAAATGGCAAAAAGAACTTGAAGACGTGCACATGAACATAGAACAGGCGCTCACAAAAATTGCGCCTGCCGCAGCAAAGCTTCATACAGGGCGCAGCCGCAACGATCAAGTTGCAACAGATATGCGCCTTTTCTTCAAGAACGCAGTTATCAGAATTTGCGACAGCTTAAAAGATGTTTTGCGTACACTCTTAGATTTGGCGGATAAAAATTCTGCAATTTTAATTCCCGGTTATACTCACTTGCAAAGGGCTCAGCCGGTCAGTGTTGCGCACCACATTTTAGCTTGGGTGGAAATGCTTTCAAGAGACATCAAACGTTTTGAAGCAGTTTACGAGTCTGCAAATTTTTCTCCCCTTGGCAGCGGCGCAATAGCAGGCACAACGCTTCCTATTATCAGAGAATGCTCTGCAGCCATTATGGGCTTTACAGACAACAGCGGCAGGCCAAAAATGACTCAAAACAGTATGGACGCAGTTGCCGACAGAGACACATTTTTAGAATTTTCTTCAGCATGCTCAATACTTGCAGTACATTTTTCAAGAATCGCAGAGGACGTTATAATCTGGAATTCTGCGGAATTTTCTTTCATAAAATTACCGGACGCTTTCACAACAGGTTCGTCGTTAATGCCGCAAAAAAAGAATCCGGATTCTTTTGAACTTTTGCGTGGCAAAAGCGCAAGAATCATGGGCAATATGTCAACTCTCTTTACTATGGTTAAAGGCTTGCCGCTAACTTATAACAGAGATCTTCAAGAAGACAAACCTGCAATATTCGATTCTTACGAGCAAATTGTTATTTGCCTAGACGTTTTGGCAGGTGCACTAAGCGGGGCAGAGTTCAGAAAAGACAAATGTGCGGCCGCAGTTGCGGACCCTCTTTTGCTTGCAACAGATCTTGCAGACTATCTTGTAATGCGTGGCGTGGCGTTCAGAAAAGCTCATCACTATGTTGGCGAACTTGTGGCTTTAAGCGAAAAAACAAACACGCCAATCGACAAATTAAACGACAAAGATGCAAAAGCAGTTTGTCCTGAATTGGGTTCAGATTGGAAGAGTGTGTTTAATTTAAAGCGCGCAATGCAAATGCGTGAAAAGCCCGGAATGCCAGGGCCAAAGCAGATTGCAAGCCGCCTGTCATATTGGCGCAAAACTCTAAAATCTGTGAAATTGGGTTAATACTTTGTTGCTTCAAAAAATCAGTGAAAGTCATGTAGGTCGCTACACTCCTTCCACTGATTTTTTTTGCGCCTCGTCTTAACCGCAATTTGACAGATTTTAGGATAGAAGCCCCATTTGACAGCGTTTAAGAAAAATACGCAATTTGAATTTTTTAAGACAAAGTCTAAAATTTATTTTTAGTCATTATAAAACTACTCACAAAAACAGAATCACACACGGCACTCATTAAGCTAATTCCAAATCCTAATCTGCACCGCAATAGACTTTAAGTTTTAAAATATAATCTGTTAACATCTGTTTCTATCTGTGGTTAATTATCATCTGTGCATATCTGCGTATCTCCATCTTGCTGCGCTCCTCTTCGTCATCTGTGGCTAATTAAAATCAAAACTCTTTCTTTAATTTTTGAGTTTCAAATAAAATCCAAGCAAATCTCACTTAAAACTATTGGATGCAAACTTTGCTTGTCTGCGGGAAGTTATGGGAGGGGCGCGGCCAGTCCTTTCTATATAAAAGTGAAAGAAAAGGTTTATTTTTTTAAGAAACTATTTTCAGATTTATTCTTGAAAAGAGGAGACTTTTTAGTATCTTGTGGGGTATGAAAGTGAAAGCTCAGACAAAACTGCCAGAGGCAGACACTTTGCCAAACTTGTATCTTGTAGGATTTATGGGTACGGGCAAGAGTGTTATCGGAATGCGTTTGGCTCAGCGTTTTGGCATGCGTTTTATAGATTCAGACTCTGAAATTGAACGCAAGTATGGGATGAAAGTTCACGACATTTTTGCAGACTTAGGCGAAGCCAGATTCAGAGAAATGGAGAAAGAATTTATAGAGTCCGGGCATCCTTTAAAAGGGCACGTTGTTGCTTGCGGCGGCGGCTTAGTTTGCCAAGACGGAATGTCTGATATTATCAAGAAAAAGGGTATAGTTGCTGTTTTATTTGCTGATCCTGATACAATTTTTAAGCGTGTTTCAAAGTCTACAAAGCGTCCTTTGCTTAATGTGGAAAATCCTTTAGAGCGCATAAAAACTTTGATGGCTGAGCGTCAAAAATACTACTTAAAAAGCGGAATTTGCGTTAGTACGCTTGGTAGGGTAGAAGACGCTTTAGAGCGTGTTGCCAGAATTTATATAGATTCTTTGCGTAAGCATAAAAAATAAATTTTTGCGCCTTAAAGCTACTTGACAAAGCAGGTGCGTTTTAAGAGATTTAAGGCTTATGGCAAAAGTGGATATAGATTTAGTAAAAATGGTTCTTCAGCGCACTCAATTGGGCGTTCGTGA
>JAVBSE010000212.1:0-7114 GCA_031547315.1 Opitutales bacterium | reverse complement strand
GACCTATCGCAAGCAGAAGCTGTAAGCCTTATGATTGCAGCAAGAAGCAAGCATTCTTTAGACGCAGCAAGACGCCAATTGGAAGGCGAACTTTCAAAACGCATAAATAAAATTTGCGACAATCTTGTTACAGCGCTTGCGTACTCTGAAGCCTATATAGACTTTGCAGATGAAGACTTACCAAAGCAATCTTTTGAAGCGCCTTTAAATTTGCTTTCGCAAACGCAAACTGAAGTTAAAAGGCTTATATCTACAAGCAAATATGGCGCAGTTGTAAGAGATGGCTTAAATGTGTCTATCATCGGAGAGCCCAATGTTGGCAAGTCTTCGCTTTTAAATGCCTTACTGGGGCGTGATAGGGCAATTGTAAGTCACATAGCCGGAACGACAAGAGACTTTATTGTTGAACGCACAGTAATAGGCAACTACTGCATGAATTTAACAGACACGGCAGGGCTAAGAGACACTCAAGATTTTATTGAAAAAGAAGGTATCAAACGTGCGCTTTTAAATGCCTCAGACGCAGATGTGCGTCTTTTGGTTTTAGACGCTTCAAACGCTTCTGAAAATGTTTTTGAAGAAGTTAAAGCCTCCTTAAACCCAAAAGATACAATTATTGTTTTAAATAAGTGCGACAAATTAACTGCTACAAACTTGCCTGAAAATCTTTTTGCGGGGTTTAAGAAATTTTATATTTCTTGCCTAAACTTAAATGGCATTGAAGAACTTAAAAATGGCATCTTAGAACTGATTGACACAGGCGGAATTTCGCCCCAATTTGATGATATTTTAGTGAGCGCAAGACACTCTCAGCTAATGGGCGAAGGTCTTATTTTTATTGAGTGCGCACTTGAAAAAACAGCAGAGCAAGCGCCCGCAGAACTTATTGCAAGCGACATAAGGTCTGCCCTAGAAACCATAGGCGAAATTGTTGGACGTGGAGATTCCGAAGAAGTCATAGATAAAATATTCTCGACATTTTGCATAGGAAAATAGACTATTTCGCAATCTAAAAAAATCTATGTGGTACTATAAATCAGGCTTAATTAAAAAAGGCCCTATATCAGACTCTGCACTTGCGGGTTTGTATGGGGCACGCACTGTGCGTTCTGATTCATTGGTCAGCCAAACAGGCAATGGCAATGACTGGCAAGAGTTTTCTAAAACGGCATTCTACAAAAAAATTAGAGGCAATAACACCTATTACTTAGATAGGCTAACTTTGCGCACAAAAGTTTTTAGGGCCATACTTTGCGCCTACGCCATTATTATTTTTTCTACCTGTATTATAGATTATAAACGTCTTGAATATCTGAATCAGATTTTGAGCAGAGTGGATATTAATCTTACTCAGCAAAGAATTATGGCTGCTCAGTTTTCGGCATATTCAAATTTGTCTAGGGCCATGATGCTTTTAATGTTTTTTTTGCTGTCTTATGTTTTGATGAAGTGGATAAAAAACATAGCAACAAATACCAGGCTTTTTGATAAGGCGTTTATAAGCTCTCCCGCTTTTGCGGGCTGGTCTGTTTATATTCCTATTTTGAATTTGATACATCCTGCGCACATAATTTCTATGTCTTACAAGCTTTCAAAAAATGCAGGCGAATCTTCATACAATGTTTACGACTTTACGCTAGTATTTCTTTGGTATGTTTTCAATTATTTCAGTCTTATTGTTTTTGTGCTAAATAACGCATTTTTCAAAGTTTCGCAAAGCTTGGACAATGCAAAAGCAATTATCATGTTTGGAATTTTTGAAACCTCTGTAATTACTTTTACTTGCGTGCTTTGGATAATTTTAGTTACAAGAATTTATCGTATTCAAAGAAGAAATTTTATCAATCAGGTTTAAAAATAATCTGACAATATTTCAGAGTCGAAACCTTCTTCTTTAGAAAGATTTACTAATATTTTTCCGCAAGTTCTTGCGTCATCCAGCGCATTATGATGATTAAAGTCGCCCAAGTTAAAATGCTCTGCAAGGTTGTTTAATTTATTTTTAGGAAGTTTAAGAAACTTGCGTGCAAGCTTTAGCGTGCAAAGAACTTTTAATCTTGGATGCTCAAGCCCATAAAGACTTATAAGCGCATTAAGACAAGAAATATCAAAACTTGCGCCATGGCAAACTATGTAGCCATTTAGATTTTTTAAAATTTCAGGATAGATTTCTGAAAAGCTTGGCGCATCATAAACATCTGTATGATAAATTCCGTGTATGCTGCTGCAAATTGAAGAAAATTCAAATGGCGAAGGCTTAACAAGAGAATAGAAACTGCTCACTTCTTTGCCGTTTTCAAAGCTAACTATCCCTACAGAGCAGACTGATGTTCTGTATTGATTGGCTGTTTCAAAATCTAGGGCTGAAAATCTCATTTCTTAAAAAAGCTCTTCAGTCTGGTTTTTAACGCCAAGTATGCAAGCTAAAGTATTTAAATCTTTTGTTTGGGGCAGGGTGTGTTTAATTATTAGGGCGCAGGCTAGGGCGTCGTAAAGGGCGCAGTGCCATTTCTTTCTGGCAGGTGCGCAAATTTTTTCTGCGTAAGCGTTTAGTTCTTCTTCAAGTTTTAAAAATTCAATTACATCAGAGAGTTTTTCAGAATTTGCATCTTTACAAAATTCTTTTGCCAAATTTCTGGAATCTAACCAAGGCGCCCAAGTAAGCACAGATTTTGTGTTAAAAAAATTAGTAACAATCCCTGGGCTTGGGATATAAGAACGCAAGAGCGAATCTTCAACGCTTGCATTGTGCGCCGCAAAAATACCCTTTGAGCGAAGTTCTGAAAATAAATCAGCATAAGTTTCAAAAGGAGGATATTTTGAAGCCTGCGCATTTGTGATTCCAAAAAAGTCTGCATCACGCTTAGAGATTTCTGACTTTGGGGCGCAGATGGCAGTTTCAGACATAAAAATTTCGTTACATAAAATCCCCACAATGCCAAATTCGACTATGCCGAGTTTTTTAGACCCTTCAAAATCTATTGCATAAATTGGAATTTCATTTTTCATCTTGCTCAAAAAAAAATATTTGCGAACATTAAACATTATGGACGACACCATTTACAAGAATTTTATGAACGAACTTGCAGATTTAAGCGGAAACTACATACGCTCTGAATTTGGCAAAAAGCACAGTATTGACTCTAAAGAAGATTCATCGCCTGTAACAATTGTAGATAAAAATACCGAAGAACTTTTGCGTGAAAAAATTTCTAAAAAATTCCCAAACCATGGAATTATTGGAGAAGAATTTGGCAACACAAACACAGACGCAGAATACGTTTGGGTGCTAGACCCAATAGATGGCACAAAGTCTTTTATTACAGGTGTTCCTCTTTTTGGCACGCTGATAGGGCTAATGAAAAATAAAGACTACTACATGGGCGTGATAGACCAACCCATCTTAAAAGAACGCTGCTTTGGAGACAACAATGTTTGTCTTTTTAATGGCCAAAAAACTTTGGCAGATACTGCGCAAAAAACGCTCAAAGGCTCTAGGGTAATGATTTCAGACACACGCCAGCCACGCATATCAAAGCGCTCAATGACAGGCTGGCAAAAGCTTGAAGACGAAGCTGCAATCTTGCGCTCTTGGGGCGACTGCTATGGCTATATGCTTGTTTGCAGAGGTTTAGCGCACGTGATGCTAGACCCCATCTTAGAAATTTGGGACCTTGCAGCACTTGTGCCTTGCATGAAGGGCGCAGGAGCCTCTGTTTCAGACTGGTTTGGCGGCACAAACTTTGGCCACGAAGGCGGCTTTGTTTCTGCCTGCACACCAGAACTTTTGAGCGAAACAATTAAAACAATAAACTTAAAGTAGGAGCTAAACCCTTTATTTGCTTGACTTTTAACGTAAATCTCCGATATTTAAACCCATGAAAAAGTATATCATACCTGTAGCGATTGTAGCTTTAGTACTTGTGTTTTTCACCTGCTCTGAAAAGCAAAAAAAGAATGAAGAAGCCGCAGTTGAAGCTGCAACTGACGTAGCACTGCTTGAAGCTGAACAGCCAGAAATTCTTCCTGCTGCTAAGCCAGCCCCTGCACCAGTTAAAGCAGAATGTAAAGCCTCTACTTATTTTGAAGTAGACCAGGGTGTATTTATTATTTCTTTTAATAAAGAACACAATGCATATCAAGTTATACCTGCACAAATTACTGAAATTTACGTAAAGAAAGAAGGCGTATTTTACGGTTGTGCTTCTAATTGCCTTACTGTTGATTCTGGTCGTCCATTTAGTAAAAATGAAGTGTTTTTAACTCAGGATGAAGCAATTGAGGCTGCAAAAAAACTGCTAAAAAAATAAGCAGTAGCTTTTGCGTTTTGTTTAATATTTATTTTTGATTTTACTTAAAAAATCGCAAAGGCGAGTGGCAGTTTCTAAGCTAATGCCATCAGTTTCGGCAAGTTCTTCGGGGCTTGCTTTTTTTATTTTTGCTATACTGCCAAATTTTTCCAGCAACGCATTTTTGCGTGTTTCGCCCATGCCTTCAAAACCATCAAGTATGCTTTCTTTAAGCTTTTTACGCTGCAAAACTTCTCTGTAAGAATTTGCAAATCTATGGGCTTCGTCCCTTAGGCGTTGCAAAAGTTTTAGGCCTTCATTGCGCCTTGGCAGCAAAATTTCTTCAAAGTCTGAGGATATTATTGTTTCTTCTTTTTTTGCTAAGCCTATAACTTTAGGTGGTGTAATTCCCAGTATTTCAAAGGCATCTAGGGCTGAAGAAACTTGGCCCTTGCCGCCGTCTATAACAATTAAATCGGGCAGGGTGCGCCCTTCTTCTTGCAGCTTTGCATATCTGCGTTCTATTGCTTCACGCATAGATTGAAAGTCGTCATTGCCTGTTGAAAGTTTAAAGCGTCTGTATTTTGAATTTGTGGGCATTCCATTTTCAAAGCGCACCATTGACGCAACAGAGTAGCTGCCTGAAATGTGAGAGATGTCAAAACACTCTATTTCAGAAGGTTTGTGCTTCATATTAAGCGCACGTGAAAGATCTAACATAGCTTCTTCTGCCACAGATGCGCTAGAGCGTGAAGGGTCTGCTTTAGGGTTTCTTAGTCTGTTAGTTTCGCTGATTGCAAAAATGGCGTCTCTTAATCTTGCAGCTTTTTCAAAATTTTCTTCTGCTGAAGCTTCTGCCATTTGCATTTCAAGCGAGGCTATAATTTCTCCGCTTTGATTGTTTAAAAAATCTATAGCAGCGTTAACTCGCTCAGTATATTCTTCTTCTGTGAGAATATTTTTTTGCGTAAAAATTTCGGCCCTTGCGTCATCATAAAGCTGCCACTGGGTTTCAGAAATTTTAATAGGCTTTGCATCTGAAGAAATTATGCCAAAATCTTTTTTAAGATGATTTATTGTTGAACGCAGCGCAGAAGAATTTAAGTAGGGCCCATAGTAAAGCGCGCCATCTTCTTTAACTTGCCTGCATAGCACAAAACGTGGCAGCTCTTTAAATGTTTCTATTTTTAGAAGAACAAAGTTTTTATCATCTTTTTCAAGCGTATTGTAGCGTGGGCGCCAGCGTTTAATCAGCTTACTTTCAAGAATTACAGCTTCTGCATCTGTTTTAACTTGGAAAATTTCAAAGTCAAAAATCGAAGAAACTAGCGATGCAATTTTTGGTCCATGCGCCCTTGCAAGCGCACCTGTTCCAAAGTAGTTAGAGACCCTACGTTTTAAATTTACAGCTTTACCAATGTAGATAATTTGCCCAAATCTGTCTTTCATTAAATAGACGCCTGAACTTGAGGGCAAACGCCTAAGCTTTTCTTTTAGCGTAAGTTCGTCATCAGGGTTCATGATATTCTAGAATAAAGACATTTGGCGTTTGTCCCAGTCGGCGGCAGGGCGTTTGCGCTCCAGCGATTTTTTAACAGTTTTGGCAAGGTGTTTGTTGACGTTGTCGCCCTCGGTTTCAAGCTCTGCCAAAATTTCTTTTGAGCGTTCTATAACTTCTTTAGGCAGCCCCGCCAAGCGTGCAACCTGTATGCCATAAGATTTATCTGCTGCGCCTTTTTCTATTTTGCGAATGAAAATAATTTCGTCATTCCACTCTTTAACTGCGACTCTGTAATTAACAAGCCTTGCCAAAGAATCTTCCAGTTTTGTGAGCTCATGATAGTGAGTTGCAAACAAAGTTTTAGGGCCTTTATTGCCAAGGCCGTGCAAGTATTCAACAACAGCCCAAGCAATGCTTAAGCCATCGTAAGTGCTTGTGCCACGCCCAATTTCATCTAGTATCAGCAAAGATTTTGACGTTGCGTTGTTTAAAATATTTGCAGTTTCATTCATCTCTACCATGAAGGTTGAGTTGCCTTTTGCGAGCTCATCACTTGCGCCGACTCTGCTAAAAATTCTGTCTACTATGCCCATTTTGCAGCTGCGGGCAGGCACAAAACAACCAATTTGCACAAGCAAAACTATCAAAGAAACTTGGCGTATATAAGTTGACTTACCTGCCATATTTGGCCCTGTAACAAGCGCAATTTGGTCTCCGCTTGAAGACAGCGTTAAATCATTTGGCACAAAGTTTCTTGTTCTGGAATTTGAGCTTTTGTGCAAAACTTGTTCTACAACAGGATGGCGGCCATCAACAATATCTATTGAGTCAGAATCGTTTACTTCTGGTTTGCAGTAGTCCCAAAGCCTTGCAAGCTCTGCCCAGCCTCTGAATACGTCAATTTCTGCAATAATTTCTGCGGCTTTTGAAAGTGCGTTTGAATATTCTAAGGTTTTTTCTACTACGGAACTAAAAATATTTTCTTCCAATTCTTTTGAGACTAATTCGCTGCTTAAAATTTCTTTTTCTTTTATACGCAGTTCTTCAGTAGTATAGCGCTCTGCATTTGTCATTGTTTGCCTGCGTATATAGTGGGCAGGAACGTTAGCAATGTTGGAATTTGTAACCTCTATAAAATAGCCAAATGCGCCATTATATTTTATGCGCAAATTTTTAATTCCGGTAGCCTGCTGTTCTTGCAATTCTAACGCAGCAAGCCACTGTTTACTGCTGCGGCTCATGAATCTAAGTTCATCTAACTTTGCATTAAAACCTTCTTTGATGACATCGCCGTCTTGTAATTTTGCAGGAAGTTCTTCTAAGA
>JAVBSE010000053.1:0-47137 GCA_031547315.1 Opitutales bacterium | reverse complement strand
AAGACAAATATCTTTAGGCGAATAAAGAGATTTTATTTCTGCCATACTTACAGATATATTTTTAGCTTGAAGCAAGAAGTTCGGCAAAATCGCCCAATGTCATTTCTAATATGGGCAAAAAGTCATCCGCTTTTGGACCAATAAGCTTCTTGAGATTGATTTGAAAATCCACAACAGACATAGAATCAAAGCCCTGAATCATATTAAATGCAGTAGATTCATTCAAATCTGTTTTTGGCAGATTCATATTTAAAATGGCTTCTTTAATGCTAGAAAGATATTCTTCTTTTGTCATGAGTTTTTCTATTTTTAAATCAGAAATTTTATTAAATCAAAAATAAAGGCGGCTGGAACAAGTTTATGTTTGCTAAGTTGCATTAAAAAAAATAAACAAAGCGCAGCGTGTTAATTATTCTAAAGAGAAACTTGAGGTTTAGTTTTGTAAATGCAAGATAAAAAATTAAAAAAAGTAAATTGTTTTGCCAAAAATTTTTCTGCATTAGTGGAGACGTCTCATTTGTCGCAGCGTGAAATAGCGCAGGCTGTGGGCGTGAGTCCTGCTGCAATTGTTCATTATAAGGGAGGGCGCACTATGCCCGGAGGGGAAGAACTGTTTGAAATTTCCAAAGTTTTTAACTGCTCTATTGACTGGCTTTTAACCGGCAAGGAAAGCAGTATAAAAAGTTCTTCTGAGGATATTCAAGTTTGGCGCAAAAGGGCCCTAGAGGCAGAAAAGAAACTTTCTTTAGTTCAAGATTCGCTTGAGAAAGTTTTGAAAAAATCTTTTTAAAAATTAAGAAATTTGCAGAAGATAAATTGACAAATTTTTTTTCAGATTTAGCTTTAGCACTAAAATAAATGGCGAACGAAAACTGGAGCTCAAAATTTGGCGTGATACTTGCGGTATCCGGCAGCGCTGTAGGTTTGGGCAATTTTTTGAAGTTTCCGGGGCAAGTTGCAGAGCATGGAGGAGCTGCGTTTATGATAGCTTATGTGCTTTCGTTTATTTTTATCGGATTGCCAATTTCTATTGTAGAGTGGACTTTGGGCAGACAAGGCGGAGTAAATGAATTTCATTCTTCGGCGGGCATTTTAGGTTATTTTTGCAAAACAAAAAAGATGGCCTACATTGGACTGCTTGGAGCGCTGCTGACCCTAATAGTTTTTTGCTATTACATTTATATAGAGTCTTGGTGCTTGGGTTACGCCTATGCTTTTTTCATGGGGCTTTTGGAGTTTTCTACCCTTTCAGAATCTAAAGAGTTTTTCTCTAACTTTATTGGTGCGGCCGAAAATGGTTCTGCCCTTGGCTTTGGTTTAGACAAGGTGCTTGTCTTTTTAATCTTCTGCTTTGCCTTGAATTTTTGGCTGATTTACAGAGGTGTTTCAAAAGGAATAGAATTCTTCTGCAAATATGCCATGCCTCTATTAATTATTTTGGCAATTGTTATAGTGATAAGAATAATGACGCTTTCCGATATTTCACCGGAACATCCTGAACGCAGTATAAATCAGGGTTTGGGCTTCATGTGGAACCCCACAAAAGTAGTTTTAGAGTCTAAAACAGAAACAGGCAATTGGCAAAATATTCAGCGTCTAGTAGGCGATATAGAAATATCTAAAGCAAAGCAAGAAGTGGCTGCAAATCCTGAAAGCTTGCGTATAAAAGAGATTCCTCTTTGGGTGCAGCTTTTAAACCCCTCAATCTGGGTGGCGGCGGCAGGGCAAGTGTTTTTTAGTTTAACAGTTGGGTTTGGGTCTGTCATGACCTACGCAAGTTACCTTAGAAAAAGAGACGACATTGTTCTAAGCTCAGTAACGTCTTGCAGTGCAAATGAATTTTGCGAAGTCTGCCTAGGCGGACTAATTACAGTGCCTGCTGCTGTTGCATTTTTTGGAGTTTCAGGCGCTATGAGTGCAGGTTTAAGCCTTTTCGATTTAGGGTTTAAGGTGCTGCCACTGTTTTTTGTATCTTTGCCACTCGGGCAATTTTTTGGTTTTTTATTTTTCTTTTTGCTCTTTTTGGCGGCAGTTACAAGCTCGCTTTCAATGTTGCAGCCAAGCTTGGCATTTTTAGAAGAGGCGCTGCGCTTGAGACGCAATTTTTCTACTCTTTTACTGGGGTTGATTTCAACATTTATAGTGGGCTTTGTTGTATATTTTTCAAAAGACTTAAAAGCAATGTCCACATTCGATTTTTGGATGGGGCAGGTTGCAATTTACTTTTTTGCAACAACTCAGGTGATTATTTTTGCTTGGTACTTTGGGGCAAAAAAAGGTATGCACTTGGCAAATGAAGGTTCTGAAATTAAGCTGCCACTTTTATTTGTTCCAATAATAAAGTATCTCACGCCAACATTTTTAGTTTTGGTTTTTTTGCTGTGGGCGGCTCAGGACGTTTTTGGCTTCATTGGCGATGGTACGCTTAGCCCCTATATTACAGACTTAATTGGTGGCAAAGATGGCGTAAACAGCGTTGCGTGGATGGCAATTTTTATACTTTGCGCTCTGTATTTCTTTTTTGCAGCAATATTAAAAATGTCTCGTCGCTATAATAATTTGGACAAGAAAGGCGCAAAATGACAATAGGCGGTTGGATAACATTTTTACTTTCGTTTAGCTTATTTTTAGGCCTCTTTGCCTGGTGCGTTTATAAAGTTATGACAGCAAAAAAATCTGACGAAAAAGACTTGCACGCAGCCCTAGAAGCTTACGAGAACCCTCCTCAAAAAAACTTTCGTAAACGCAGAAAAAAGCAAAATAAATTCTAAGTTTAGAAATTTTTTAAATTTCTCCATTACTTTCACAAGAAAAAAAGCTTGCAAAGTAATTGACTCAACTGTTACATACTGTGTTATGTCTTTTAAGCAGTGCTTATTGAGTTTGGGGTTTTTGGCTTTTTTTCTGGAATTACCCATCTTATTTAGCCCTGAATTAAAAGGCCTCATGGAGCTTACTACGCAAAATAAAGTATTACAAAATTAAAGGGGAGAAGGACAAAGTTTTGGGTCATAAAAAGATTTAAAGCTAAGTAAAAAGAAAAGATTTTGGCAGGAAAAGTAAAATTTTTTTGCCAAGTTTAAGATTTCAAAAAGGATAAAAAATGAGTATCGACAGAAGACAATTCATAAAGGGAGCTATGGCGGCTATTGCTATGCCTCTAATATTCAAAGGTTCGTTGTTTGCGAAGGGCAATTTTGCGGCAAACAGCAGGTGTAACTTAGGCGTTATTGGCTGCGGCAAAATGGCTGATGGTCACATAAATGGCTTAACATCAAGAAAAGATGTTCGCATTACTGCAATTTGCGACGTTGATGACGTTCGTTTGCGTTATTGGGAAAAGAAAATTTCTGACAACTATGCAAAGCGCAATCAGCCGGCAGATGCTCCTAAAGCTTACAAAGATTTTCGTCAGCTTTTGGCAGACCCTTCTATTGACGCAGTCTACATTGTAACGCCAGACCACTGGCATGCAATTATGTGCATACTTGCCGCAAGGGCAGGCAAGGCTATTTATTGCGAAAAGCCTATGACTTTCACTATCGAAGAGGCAAGAAAAGTTACAGAAGCTGTGCAAAAGGCCGGCGTTGTTTTCCAAGTTGGTTCTCAGCAGCGTTCACAAGAAGCTTTTCGCCATGCAGCGCAATTGGCACGCAATGGCTATTTAGGCGAAATTAAAGAAGTTTGGGCACGTCTCAACTATCAGATGGCTACAACAAGAAACTGGAATTATGAAGAAGTTCCTGCAGGTGTTGATTGGGATATGTGGTGCGGACCTGCTCCTTACAATCCTTATTCAAACTGGTTAATGCCACAAATTAATCCTCAGAGCGAAAACCCATTTTCAGAGCATGGCTTCCCTGAATGGCGCACTCATATAGACTATGGCAATGCTAATCAGGCAGACTTTGGCGCACACCATTACGACATTGGTTTGTGGGGCTTGGGGTTGGATGGAAAAGGTCCTAAATACGTTCATGTTTCCGACAAGGGCGACATTAAGGGCGAAAGATTTGGCCAGCCAGGGCGTCAGTATTTTTACGAAACTGAAGCAGGCGTTAAGATTTATAAGGGTTCACATCCTGAAGATCCTAAGGGCCACGCAGTTGTGTTTGTTGGCACAGAGGGCATTTGCTCTGCAGACAGAGGCGGCATGGAACGTTTCTGGGCAAACAAAAACTGGCTAAACGATATGAAGATAGGCGACTCTGACGAGAATATCTATCAGCGTTCAATAGCAGACCATACTGCTAATTTCTTTGACGCCGTATTTACAGGCACTTCAACAATTGCTCCTGTAGAAGGCGGCAGGTCTTCTGCTGAAATTTCAATTATGGGCAACATTGCTTACAAGCTTGGCAGAAGCTTAGAGTGGGATTGGAAGTCTGGCAAGTTTGTTAATGATGATGAAGCTAACAAGCTTATCAGCAGGCCAAATCGTGGCGAATGGGCTTTGATATAATTTTTAAGATAGGAATATTTATATGAAAAAATCTTTAATATTTACACTTGCGATTAGCTTTGTTTCATCAGCTTTGTTTGCACAAGGCTGGGATCAGGAAGCTTTCGCAAAAAAAGTTGACCAGTATTACAAAGACGAGTGGAAGCTAAAGCTTCTTACGCCTGAGCAGATTAAGCAGACGCAAGAGGCTGCTCCTAAAAAACTTTTTGTGAAGCCAAAGAAGGCTCGCAATATTCTTGTTTACACAAGAACAGACGGATTCCGCCATGCTGAGGGTATTCCTGCTTGGAATGCTGTGATGAGCGCTATGGAAAAGAACTTTGCAGGCCAGTGGAAGGTTACTTACACTGAAGACAGAGACGAGTTCAAAAAAGAAAACATCAAAAAGTACGACTGTATTGTTTTCAATAACTCTACAGGCGGGCTTTTCACACGTGAGTACGAGCCTTTGCGCCAAAAAATGTCTGGCGAGCAAAAGAAGCAAGACGAAGCTTATGCAAAAGAACTTTTGCAAAACATCATAGACTACGTTAAAGACGGCGGCGGCGTAATGGCGCTTCATGCGGGTTGCGACGCAGGTCATGGCTCTGAATATGTAACTATGATGGGCGGGCTTTTTGCAGGCCATCCTTGGGGTGCGGGTAATGACCCTGTGACAGTTTTAGTAGAAGATCCGGGTCATATTCTTTTAAAAGACCTTTGGCCTGAAAATGAATTTCAGATTCAAGACGAAATTTATACATTCTTAGACGGTTACGATCGTGAAAAGCAGCGTGTGCAGCTTGCACTAGACTTTGACAGAAGTCCTAAAAATGGCGGCGGCGATCCTATGAAAGATACTCGTCGCAAAGACAAAGACTTTGGTCTTACTTGGTGCAAAACTTATGAAAAAGGTCGCATATTCTATGGCGCTTTTGGTCATAGGTTAGACGTTTTCTTCCGCAATCCAAAAATTTGCGAGTACTATATGCGCGGCATACAGTTTGCCTGTGGCGATATAGACAACGTTCCTACTGCGCCTCTTGGCAAAGAAGCAATGTACAAAGCAGAAGCAGCTGCTGCTGTAAATGGCATAACAAGCTTGCGTGATATAGATTTTGACGCTAAGGGCAAAAACAATCAGCTAAACAGATTAGAGCCTGTTTTCTTTAGAGCATATCAGGCCATTACAAGTTCTGCTACCGCCGCATCGCAAGTAGAAAAAATTTGCGTAGCAGAGCTTAAGGCAAAAACTGGCACACTTCGTTATAAGAAGATGTTGTCAGAGCTTTTGCAGGTTACAGGTGCAAATTCAAGCGCAGTTGAAATTGGAGAAATTATTGTTCGTGACGCTTCTGACCCTGCAAACCGCATTTACACGGAAAGCTTGTTCATCAGCTTGGCACGCACAAAAGACAAGGCTGCAACAGCTGTTCTGCAAAAGCTGTTAAGTTCTAACGTAGCTTACTACAAGGCAGACGCACTTACAGCGCTTTCTTATCAGAACCCTGAAGCTGCTCTTAAAGCGGGCGGCGAAGTTTTTGCAAAGGCGGGCTCAGATGAAAAGATGGCAATTACTGCGCTTGGAGCAATTGCAAGGGCAGGCACACCTGCTTCTGTTGCAGCGCTTGCAAACGCATACAAGGCTGCAAAGTCAGACAAAGTTAAGCTTTGCGCAGCTGAATACGTTTTTGCCAATGAAAGTTTTGACAGCGCAGCAGCGCTTGCTTTTGCAAAGTCTGTTTATGCAGACCAAAAAGCTATTGAAAGCTTGCGCACTCTTGCAGCAATCAACCTTGTAAAAAATGGTCAAGACATCAAGCAAGACGTTACAATGGAAAGCATAATTCGCTTCTTGGGCAACTTTAAAGATGTGAAGATTCCTGCATCTTTGGCTTTAGACAAATTGCCAGACGCTTTGCGTTCAGAAATGATTTATGCGCTTCTAAAACGTGGCGAAGGCTACGATAAGATTGTCGCAACAGTTCCTGAATCTGGTGCAACTTTGATAGCAATGGTGCGTGCAGTTGCAGTAAATGGCAAAATTGAAGACACTGCAATACTTTCAAAGTATGCAAATTTGTTAGACAAAGACCAAATGAGAGCTGCTGCTTTTGAATTGGCTTCAATTCAGCACAAAGGCAAGCTAGACAAATTTACAGATTTGTCTCAGAAACTTGAAGGTCCTGCTGCCGACTTTATTGGCGAAACTATGAGAAATCTAGACGCATCTGCTTCTGTAGAGCACCTATTTGCAATCGTAAAAAGCAATGCAGACGACAAATCTAAGAGCACAGCGCTTAAAACTTTGGAAAACGCAGTTCTTAAAAATGCGGCAGTTTTTGTTACAGCTTCTGAAATTTACCCAAGCGCCGCAGATTCTTTGAAGCGTCCGCTAATGGGTTTGATGGTTGCTTGCTCACGTCGTGATTGTGATGATACAATGATTGCTGCGGCAACAAAGCTTTTGGGTGCAGTAAAAACTCCTTCAGAAAGAAATATGGTTTTGCGTTTTGCACTTGCAAATAATTCTGACGCAGGCGTTAAGATGTGCCTTACAGCTTACAAATCAGGCATGAAAAAAGAAGCATTGGCAGAGCTTGCAAAGTGGAATAATGCAAGTGCATTAGACCCATTGGTGGCACTAGCAAGCGCTTCTGCAAACAACGCAGAAAAGAAAGAAATTCAGGCAACTATAGTTTCTGTTCTTGCAAAATCCGGCGAAGTTAATTCTGCAGCGGCTGACTATGTTATTAAATCTGCAGTAGACCCTAAAGACGCTAAAATTGTTTCAAAACTAAAGCGTCTAAACTTGGGCAATGCTAAGATTGAAAAATTCAAAAATGGCTGGGAAGGCACTGCAATGCATGGCGCTCACGAGCTTAAAAACGCTGTTGACGGCAATTTGGGCTCACGCTACACAACAGGCAGAAATCGTGAACCAGGCCAGTGGATACAGTTTGAACTTCCCAAAACAAGAACTTTGTCAGGAATTGTTCTAGACCTAGGCAGCTCTAAGGGCGATGGCATTACAGAGCCAAAAGTTTACGCAGGCGAAACTATGGAAGACTTTGATGAAGTTGAAATCAAATTCACAAAGGGCGAAAATGGCGAAGATGTGCTAACATTTACAAAACCTAAAAAGGTTAAAATGTTCCGCATAGAAAACGGCGGCTCGCAAGGCGGCTGGTGGTCTATCCACGAGGTTGTATTGGTTGACGACCCTTCAACTTTCAAAGATATGAAGCCAATGCCAAATGGTATGACAGCGGCATCTTCTGAAAATTCAAATAATCTTAAACAGGCATTCGATGGCAATATCGATTCACGTTGGGATACAAGCAAGCATCGTGAACCCGGTATGTGGTTCCAGATTGGTTTGCAAAAGAGCACAAAGTTAGAATCTATCAAGCTAGAGCTTGGTAATTCTACCGGCGACAGAGTTCTTGATCCAAAGGTTTACATTGGCGAAACTATTGAAACAATGAAGCCTGCTAAGTTTAAGTATATCAAAGACAAGACTTCTGATACAATTAAGTTTGAAGGCAATCCTTCAGCTAAATTTATCAGAATTGAAAATACAAAAGATTCCGGTGGGTATTGGTCGATCCACGAATTCAAACTAAACTAAATCGCCAGTGAAATTGGCGTGGCACGTTGTTGCTGCAAAAAATCTGTGAAAGTCATTTAGGTTTACTACACTTCTTCCACAGATTTTTTTTGCGCCTAGTGCGACGCTCAATTTGACTGGCGATTAGCAAATAGAGCTTAATGCTCCGTTACAAAAAAAGTTCACGAAAGTCATGTAGGTCTACTACACTCTTTCCGTAAACTTTTTTCGTATACTCGCCTGACACCCCATTTGACAGCTTTTGACAGTTTTTTTGAATTGCTTTCGCGCGTGGCACGTTGCTACTGCAAAAAACATAAAATTAAAGAATGCTCTTCGGAACCTTCCGAAGGCATTTTTTTGTAAGAGAAACTAGCGAGAGTTTTAATATTTTTCGATTCACAGCAGTTTTGCCCTAAAAAATCTTACTTAGACTGAATTTTATTCTTGTATTTCCTTTAAAGAGTAAACAAAGTAGACTAGATTTTTTACTATGTAGAAGGTCAAGAAAGATTATACAATTATGATAGATCCAAAAACAATTAAAAATAAAGCTCTTTTAGCTTGGGTTGATAGCGTTGCAAAGCTTGCTACTCCTGATGCTATTGTATGGTGTGACGGTTCGCAAGAAGAAGCGGACAAGCTTTTTGCAGCAATGATTGCAAAGGGAATGTGCGTTAAATTAAACGAACAAAAACGCCCAAACAGCTACTACTTCCGTTCAGACGTACGTGACGTTGCTCGTGTAGAGGCTCGTACATTTATCTGTTCAAAGACTAAAGACCTTGCAGGCCCAACAAACAATTGGATGGATCCTGTAGAAATGAAAGCAAAGCTTGACGGCTTGTTTGCAGGTTGCATGAAGGGCCGTACTATGTACGTTATTCCTTTCAGCATGGGTCCTATTGGCGGTCCTATCTCTCAGATTGGCGTTGAAATTTCTGACTCTCCTTACGTTGTTGTGAATATGAGAATCATGGCTAGAGTTAGCCCTAAGGTTCTTGATATTCTTGGCGAAGACGGCAAGTTTGTTAAGTGCTTACACTCTGTTGGCAAGCCTATCAATACTCCTGAAGACGACGTTCTTTGGCCTTGCAACCCTGAAAACACATATGTTACTCACTTCCCAGAAACACGTGAGATTATCAGCATAGGTTCAGGCTACGGCGGTAATGCTCTTTTGGGCAAAAAGTGCCTAAGCTTGCGTATTGCTTCTGCTATGGGCAGAGACGAAGGCTGGCTTGCTGAGCACATGCTCATTTTGGGCGTTAAAGACCCATCAGGCAAGAAGACTTACGTAACAGGCGCTTTCCCAAGTGCTTGCGGCAAAACAAACTTTGCAATGTTAATCCCACCTGCAGAATTGCTTAAAAAAGGTTGGGAAGTTACTTGTGTTGGCGACGACATCGCTTGGATTAAACCGGGGCCTGATGGTCAGCTTTATGCAATTAACCCAGAAAACGGCTTCTTTGGCGTTGCTCCTGGCACAAGCATGGGCACAAATCCTAATGCAATGCACTCTTGCAAGAAGGACACAATTTTCACAAACGTAGCGCTTACAGCAGATGGCGACGTTTGGTGGGAAGGTATGACTAAGGAAATCCCTGAAGGTTTAACAGACTGGCTCGGCAAGCCTTGGAAGGCAGGCTCTGAAACTCCGTCAGCGCATCCAAACAGCCGCTTTACAGCACCTATGTACAACTGCCCTTGCTTAGACGAGAATGCAGAAAAGCTAGAAGGCGTGCCAATTTCAGCAGTTTTGGTTGGCGGACGTCGTGCTAACGGCATACCTTTAGTGTTTGAAGCATTCAACTGGGCACATGGCATCTACTTGGGCGCTATGATGGGTTCAGAATTGACTGCAGCAGCAGAAGGTACTTTGGGCAAACTTCGTTCAGACCCTATGGCTATGTTGCCTTTCGCAGGCTACCACATGGCTGACTATCTTGCACACTTGGTAAAGATGGGCAAAGGTTTGTCAAACACACCTCGTTTCTTCCACGTAAATTGGTTCAGAAAGAGCGCAGAAGGCAAGTTTATGTGGCCAGGCTTTGGCGACAATGCTCGTGTACTAGCTTGGATAGTTGAACGTGTAAATGGCGAAGCCCATGGCAACGAAACAGCTATCGGCATTATGCCAAATTATGCTGACATCGACTGGGAAGGCTTAAGCTACTCTGAAGCACAGTTCAAAGAGCTTTCAACTTACGATGCGCAGATAGTTGCTACACAGCCTTTGACTGAAGAGCTTTACGACAGACTTCCAAAATCTCTTAAGATTGAAAGAGAAGCTCTGTTGGAACGCTTGTCTAAATAGTTTTGGCAAACGCTTGAAATAAAACAAAATTTAAGAGAGTCACTCATAGCGAGTGGCTCTTTTTTTTTGGCAAACGCTTTTTGCGAATAACTGCGTTTCAGCGTAGATTTTTTGAGTAGATGAGTAGTATTTCTACACATCCACCTAAAAAACTACTTGAAGCCTTGTTCTTTATCAAAAATCATTGTGCCAAAATGGAAAAGACAAGGACTTAAATAAAACAAAACTTAAGTGTTCATATTTGGTTAAGTTCTCGAGTTTTTTTAAAAAAAATTTGACCTATACTATACTATATTGATAGTATTCAAATACTTTAGAAAAAACATACACTATTTTAAATTTAGGGAATCACTATGAATACTACAAAGAAAACACTATTCTTATTTTTAGGTGCCGCACTTGCATCGGCAGCCTTTGCACAGTCTATTGCAAATAAGACAGGCGCTTGGGAAGAAACTTCCACTTGGTATCAAAATAATAAGCCTATCGAAACAAGCGATATTCGCATAGACGCAGGCATAACAGTAACACTTAGTTCTGCTGCAACTGTTAAGGGTTTTTCTGCAACAGGGGGGTACACAAAAACATCTAATTTAATTGTTACAGGTGAAGATGCGTCTTTAACTTTTACAGGTAGCACAAACTTGTATTATCAGTATATGCTGGATATGAGTGTTACAAATGGCGCAACATTTTCTGCCCAACGTTTAAACTGGGGCGGCGGCGGCTACTGGAAATTTAATATTGACGCTTCAACATTTTCGGGCGGTTTTGCAGATCAGTTTCAGGGCGGAAAATTTGTAAATCCTAATGATGAAACTGCAGGCAAAGACAGCGGCGTTTACCTTAAAAATGGCTCTACAGCAACTGCTACAGAAGCTTGGAAAATTGGCAATAGCCAAAGTGCAGATCATTATTTGACTGTGTCTTTAAATAATTCGTCTTTAGACATGAAGACATTTGATTTTTCTGTAAATGCAGGCGCTAATGCCGCAACTACCGGTACACAAACAACATTTGAAGCGCTAAATGGCAGCAGGCTTATTTTAGGCTCTAAAACTATTGGCACAACAGCTACAGGTTCTGGCGCTAAAGTTATTTTTAATGTTTCAGATTCTGCAATGCAGGGCTTAACAGGGCTCAACTTTACAGCATCTGGCGCAAGTTCAAATGTTGATTGGAATTTAACTAATCTAAAAGTAATAAATTCTGAAAACGGAAACCTTACAGCCGGAACTACTGTAATTGCAGGTGGAATTAGTTCTGTGGCAAGCGGCGCAGGTGCCAGCATTACTTCATCTATCAAAGTAAGCAACATCAAAGCAAATGGTTTAAATGTTACTGCTGCAGGTGCAACTTCAAACAAATTAATGCTATCAAACTCTCAAGTAGATTTAAACGAAAATATACTTACTGTGGGTGGGAATGCAACTCTTACGCTTGGCGGAGTGTCAAAAATTTCTAATGTAAGTGCATTTACAACTGGCAGTAACTCTACTTTGATAATTATGGGGCAGGGTTCTTCTGTTACTTCAAAGTCGGCTGCTCAAAGTTGGGGCTTTGGCGCTGGCGGAGAGGCTGTCACAATACAGTTTGGCGGCTATGACGAAAATAATAACTTTGTGGCTGCAAGCGAATCTGCAATGTATAATACTTGGGAACTAAAGGTTTACAGCTCAGCGGATGTTAAATTTATTTTAGGCAATTCAAATTTTTCTGACACAAAATCGACAAATGCAGCTGATGCAATTTTTACAGCTCATTATACTAAGGCTTTTGAAAGCGATATATTCTTAGATTTAACCAATATAACTCTTGCAGAGGGCACTTATTATGTAGAGCTTATTTCTTCAGTATCTGGGGAGTCTCTTTTAGATAAAGTTATTTCTGGCAGTGCAAAAACTCTTGCAGACTGGGAAGCTCTTGTTGACGGAAATGTTACAACAAAAGATGGCGTTGAATATAAAGGTTTAAGCCTTGGCGGTTCAAACAATAACATACTTTATGCAGAAATTTTGGTAGTTCCCGAACCTGCAACTTATGCTGCAATATTTGGGGTGCTAGCTCTAGGCTTTGCAGCATATCGCAGAAACAAGAGATAATACGCCTATTGCGTTGTTGCTGCAAAAAACTTGCGAAAGTTATGTACGTTTTGTACACGCCTTCCGCAAGTTTTTTTTGCGCCTAGCACTAGACGTATTCTTTCTTGTTTCTAAAAAAGCTGTGAAACGCTAGTTGATACTCCGCTACGTAAAAAAGCCCACACTAGTCATGTACGATTTGTACACTCCTAGCGTGGGCTTTTTTGACTCGCATTTGCATTCGCAAATCGTCTCGCCCACTCGCTACGTTCGGGGTCTTTTGGCTTCGCCAAAATTTCATTCGCACTTCGTTTGAATTCGTATGCTCGTCTGAACTAGCGTTTGACAACTTTTTATTTATTCTTAAGTAAATAGAATTGTTTTCTGATCTTTTAAAAGGCTTGTTAAAAATATTATTTTCTGATAGGCTTTGTCTATGAAAATAGAAAAGTACACAATTTCAAAGCCGAATAAGAATTTCCGCTTAAAAGATTATGACCCAAGCTCAACTTTGTCATTTGATGGCGGCAAAGAAAAAGCAGAAAAACGCTTGGCTGTTTTGAAAGAAAAACTTTCTAAGTATCAGGAACTTTTTGCTGCAAATGCAAACAACAAACTTTTAATTGTTTTGCAGGGCATGGACACTGCGGGAAAAGACGGAACTATCTCTCACGTGTTTTCTTCTATGAATCCGCAAGGGGTGAATATTGCGTCTTTTAAAGCCCCAACAAGAATAGATTTAATGAGAGACTTTTTGTGGCGCATACATTTTATGGTTCCCGCAAAGGGCGAAATCCGCATATTCAACAGAAGCCATTACGAGGATGTACTTGCAGTGCGTGTGCATAATCTTTGCCCAAAAGAAATTTGGAAAAATCGCTACGAGCATATAAACAATTTTGAAAAAATGCTGGTCGATGAAGGCGCAACAATACTAAAATTCTTTTTGCATATTTCTCAAGAAGAGCAAACTGCAAGGCTAAAAGCTAGGCTTGATGAAGATAAAAAGCAGTGGAAACTTTCTAAGGCAGACGTTGAAGAACGTAAATATTGGTGCGACTATCAAGAGGCTTATGAAGCAATAATGGCAAAGACCTCAACAAAATGGGCGCCTTGGCACATAGTGCCTGCAAATGAAAAGTGGTTTAGAAACCTCTATGTTTCAGAAGTCATAGCAGACACATTTAAGAAGATGAAACTAAAAACGCCTAAGCCTGATTATAACTACGACGAAATGAAGGCTGAGTTAGAATCTTAGTAAAAATATTGACAGGTGTAGAACATTAAGTTTTATTTAGTGTCAATATAACTTTAATCGCAGATTTTTATATACAAGATGAAAATAAAAAAACTAATATTCTTAACTTTCAGTTTTTCTTTGCAACTTTTGCATTTGCAGAAAGTCCTAAAGAGTTAAAGGCAAGATTAGAGAGTGCAATAGAAAAGAAAGATAATGGCGATATTGTGCTTCCTGTGAAGGTGAATAATGCGCCTAAAATATCCTTAAATATTTCTTTCCCTAAGGAATTTTTAGAATACTTAGATTATCTTAGTCCTAATGCAAATTACGAAAGCCTAAAATCTGCTGCAGGAGAAGAAAGTAATAATTTTGAAACATCTGCCAAGTTAGTTGCAGATTACTGCAAAAAAGAAATGGGAATAAGTATGCAGTACATTAACAAAGGTGCAAAACTTACACCTATTAAAAAAGCAATTCAAGCAGGTTACCCCTGCTTTACAGGGATAATAGACTATTATGTAGATGAAATGACTGCAATACAGGCAAGGAGTGAAGAACGCCAAATTGTTGACATAAAAAATCGCGAAAAATTTATGAATCTTCAAATGAAACACAGGGTAAAAGTTTCTAAAAATGCAAAAAAAGACAGAAAGCTGATAATCATAATGGGGTATAATGATATCACAAAAGAATATGCCTTTGTTTCATCTTTTGGGAAAAATCCAAGCTATCCTGTTTGGATTTCTGAAAAAGAATTAGCGCCTTTGCTAAGAGATACTTTGGAAATTAAATTATAAAAATTTTTTACAAAATATAGATGAAGATTAAAAAGATAGTTTTGTTGCTTGCCAGTCTATTAACTGTGTTTACTTCTCAAGTTTTGGGGCAAATTAGCGCAGAGCAAAAACAAATTCTTTTAGATGGAATTGAGCAATATGGAAACAATGATGTTCTTATAAAAACTTATGAGTGGAATAAGGGGAGTCTTGAAAATTTCGACATAGCTTATTCTGCTTTTGTTTGCAATAACTTAGGTATTACAGAAGTGCCAAAGTCGTTTTTAAAAGAGGTGTTTCCGCATCCAAATTCTCGCAAAAAAAGTTCTTGGGACAATATTTTTGAAAGGCAAATTAAGCGTCAATTTAAAGTTAATTGCACATATTCCACAAAATTTAATTTTGAAAATATCAAAAAAAGCATTGATTCTGGCTTAGTGGTCTTAATGCGCACAACATGGGGCGAAAGCTCAAAAGACAGGCTAGAGATAGATGCAAAAAGACGTCCTAATACCTTAGAGACTCTGAAAGAACATGTTGCGGCTTATGCTAAATTAGTAAAGCCCACAAAAAATAGCCCAGCTTCTGTAAACTGTGTTATCGGCTATAATGAAAAAAACAGGAGAGCTTGCAGTAGATTGGCCAAAGCATGGGCCAGCTTGGTATACAAAGGCAGAAATGAATGCATGGGTGACAGAAATTTGGATAATTTCGCCTTAATTTTCTTTGTGTAATAAGAGGGTGTGAACACCTGCGTAAATTTATTATATTTATTCTTGATTAAATGGTTTTAACGCCTTAACCTGCTTTAAGATTATGGTGTTTTCTTCTATTTGCCAGTTTTATAATTAAGAAAAATGTTGCTTAGTTTTTTGAGTTCTTACAAAAAAAGATTTTATCTCCTTTGCCTTGCGTTTTTATGGGCAGGCTGTGCCTTTGCTCAAAATGCAGCAGACGCAAATTATCACTTTCTTTTTAAGCTGCAAACAGAGGGCATTACTGCAGACTGGACTGAAGATTTTGACACCGCAGCAGCAAAAGCCCAAGCAGAGCACAAACTTATTCTTATCTATGGAGAATTTGAAGAACCTAAAAGAGAGTGGGTGCTATTTGGCAAGCCAATAAATAAAAGGGCAAGCATTTGGTTTGATGAAAAATTGAAAGAATATGTGGCAGAAAATTTTGTCTGCGTATTTATGTCTATTTTAAGAAAAGAAAATAAAACAGATGAAATTAAGCCCGGAGTGGACATCACAAACACAATAAACCCTGTTTTCGCTGAAAGGCATTTTGAGGTACTAAAAAATTATGAGTGGAATGTCAGGCACAGGGCAATTATTTTAAATATAGAAAATGGCAAATATACCAATGCAAGGCTTGATCAAAAAACTGCGCTGGGCCTAATGGACGACTTTGAACTTGCAAAAACGCAGGTCATTGACGGCTACGAAAAGAAAAAAATTGTAGACGACCCTGAAGCAACATTAAGCGATCCCTCAGGCATTGGCACATTTGAATACATGGAAAATTGGGTGGACGACTTTGAGCTTGCCAAAAAGCTTTCAGAAGAAAAGCACATGCCTATACTTGTGCTTCTTGGCGAGAATATTGAAATGAGAATAAAAAAAGATATCTTGCTGCAAGAAGAAGAAATGAAAGCGTATCTTTATAAAAATTTTATCTGTTTTAAGCTTGGCCTTATTAGGGCAGAAGAAGTTGGCAAATATAAGTTTATAAGGGCAAAGCCAAAAGTGTATGCTTCAAACTTTGCAAAGCAAAATGAAGAATATTTAAATAAGTTTGACCTCATTATTTCGGATGGATTGGCAAGGTATTGGAGAGATTCTATATATGATGTGCAAAGCGGCAAAAATGCCTTTATATTTTTGCCCTTAGGTGGGCACTACCCCAGTGTTGCAGACATTATTGCGGGCGTAGAACTTGCTAAAATGAATTTGGAATTGGGGCAAGATGCCTACGTTTTTCCAAAAAATGCTGAAAACTTTTCTGCAGATTGGGTAGAAGATTATGAGTTTGCAAAAAAGAAAGCGATAGCAGAAAAAAAGCAAATTTTTGTTTTGCAACTTCCTGGCAAAACATATCTGCAAAGGGGCTTGGAAAATTATATTTTTGGCACAGGTTCTCAGGCAAATATTTGGGGTGCTCCTGAGCTTAAAAAATATATGAATGAAAATTTTGTCTGCGTAGGCATAGCGTTAAAATACGTAAGCAGGCTTCCTTATGCAAATAGCTCTGACATAAGTTTGCACGATAAGCACAATGAACTTATAAGCGCATTTAACGAGGGCTTTGCGCGCATTGTCGACCCAATCACAGAAAAGTCTGTTTACATAACACCCACTCAAAAAACTGCATTGGGTTTAATGGACGACTTTGAAATTGCAAAAACTCAGCTTCTTGAGGCTTATGTGCAAAAAAAGATATTGGATAATCCCAATGCAGTGATTTATCCTCCCCTTCAAAGGTCTGCTCTAAACACTATGCCTGAAAAAATTTTATTTTGGGAGGACGACTTTGACAAAGCTCTTAAGCAAGCCAAGCAAGAAAAGAAAATGCTGCTAATAGAATTCTCTGCAAATGATGTGGAAAGCAGAATCAGAAAATCTAAAATTTTCACAAATCAAGAATTTAAAAATTATACAAAAGAAAGCTTCTTGTTTGTAAAAGTTGGAATGGAAGAAAGGCGAGAAATCGGCAAGTATAAATACATATATGAACAAACTTGTTCTGCCCGAGTTTCTCAGCTAAAAAACAAGCATGACAAACTTATAAGCCGCCTAAAGATTGACGATTTCACAAGTGTAATTTACGACCCAACAAGCAATCAAAGCGTTGATCTGCCCTCTTTAACTGTGCGCCCTGATACGGATAAAAAAACAGTAATAGAACTTATTGTAGAAATAGAAAGGGCAAGGCGCAGTTTGGAAGATTTAAGCGAAAAACGTTAAACGTAAATTTTAACTTCGCTTTCTTGATTGCCCAAAAATTTCTTGGCGGCCTTTAGCGCATTTGCTGTTGGCAAGGTAGGGTTATCTTCATTTTTAGGAAAGATATTGTTTTCTTTAACAATCTTAATAATGCCGGAACGCTTCAATATTTGAATTATCTCAGCAGAGGCCTCTGAAAGATAAAGAACGCCGCCACGTCTTTGCATTTGGCTTGCAACTTCGCCTATATCGCCGGCGCTAGAGCCATCAAAGTTTATTGCGTTGCCCAGCTTTAGAACTATCACTTTAAGGTTTGGTTCTTCACAAATTCTGCGCACTTGATCTTGAAAGGCGTCGGAAGCTCCAAAGAACATATTGCCGCCAACGTGAACTATGGAAATTTCAGGAACTTCTCTGTTTTTAGTATCTTCAAGCTTGCGGGCTTCGCCATTGTCTCCAATTGCAATTTCTATGACTTCAGGCGTGCTTGCCTTCTTTAAAAACAACATTACTGATACGCAAACGCCAACGTAAACAGAGTCGTCTAAAGACCAAATTATGCCTGTAAAAAATGTAAGAAAAAATACAACAGCGTCGGCCCTGGTGCTTCTTATTGCAAGCTTAAGGGCTCTTTTGCTAAATAAGGGAACCGCTATTGCAATAATCACTGCAGAGAGTGCAGGCAAAGGAATATAGCCTACAAAACGCCCTAAAACCAATAAGCCCAAAAGCATGAATGCGGCGCAAAATAAGTTTACAAAAACTGTTTTTCCGCCGGCTTCTGTGCCTGCCGCAGAACGTGTTAAAGAGCCGGATTCCACAGTGCCTGTAAACATTCCTGCTGCAATATTTGCAAGCCCAAGAGAGAAAATTTCTTGATTGGTATTTAATCTGTCGGCATTTTTTGCAGCTAAACTTTTGCCAATAGAAGTTGCTTCAATTATACAAAATAGTGCAACTGCAACAGAGGCAAAAGTTAAGTCTCTTAGCGGGGCAATGCCAAAGTCCGGCATAGTAAATTTCCAGTCTGAAACGCTTATAGAACTTACGTAATCTACTTCAAGCCCCAAAGGTTTTTTTAGGCAAAGACAAATCACAGACGCCAATATTAAGGCCATTGCCTGAGCAGGGAGCTTCTTTAAAAAATATTTGCACAGATACAAAATTATAAGTGCGCAAACAGAAATAAAAACTGCATCCCATCTGGTTTCAGAAATTTTATGATACAATGCAATGAGTATTTCAAAAAATCCATTTGCGTTTTCAATCTTTATGCCAAGCGCAGAAGACAGTTGCTTAGACATAATTAAAAGCGCACCTGCGCAAATATATGCAGTTACCACTGTTCTGGAAACATAGCGCACAAAACTGGTAATTTTAAGTACGCTGGCCAAAATTAAAAATATGCCCACAAACACAACAATAGTTGCGGCCGCGGCCACTCTTTGATCTTCATTTACAAGCCCTAAAGAAGCAAAGGCGCTCATTAGCATTACTGCAGAGGCATTGCTGGGTCCAAATAAAATATAGTGCGATGAAGAAAAAATCCAAGAAATCAAAGCTGCAATTATGCAGCCAAAAATGCCATAATAAATAGGCAAGCCTGCTATCATTGCATAGGCAATGCTCATAGAAAAAGACAGCATTGCAACGCTTAGACCTGCTTTGATGTCGCCTGTAAAATTTGCGTAAGAATATTTGCCAAGAGTACGCCTTAAAGGAAATAAGTCTATAGAGGCAGACGTATTTAATATTCCCTTTATAAAATTATCTTTCATTTCTTACAATTTTTCAAAAACATCAACCCTTGCAGGAGGGATGTTCAAAATAACTTTAGAGTGTCCAATGTGGCGCATTTTTCTAAAGTTTAAGTCTTCCGGTTTGCGATTAAAATTATATGTAAATTGCACAAATCTGCCTCCCTTAGGCAGGGCATTTTCTACTTCGCTTAAAATTTTATCTGTAAGAGGCTTGGGAAGGCTGACCAGCGGAAGGCTTGAAACTATTGCGCAAAGATCTTTAAGCTGCTCTGGAATCAGGCTGCAAATGTTTTCCGCACTTGCGTTTAGAATATTTACTTCGGGAAAACGGCGCTCTAAAATTTCACAAAGTTTTGTGTCGAACTCTATGCAATAAAGCAATTTTGAGTCAATTCCGCTAGCCAAAATCTGAGCAGTTACAGGACCTGTTCCCGGCCCCAATTCCAAGACAATTTTATTTGCCTTTATATTTGCAGCCTTAGCCATTTTCTTGCCCAAAAACGAAGAACTGGGCACTAGAGAACCTGTCAATCTTGGACTTTTAAAAAAGTTGCTTGTGAAGCTTAAAAAATCTTTTATTTGCGACTTAGCCATTTTACTATGATGATTGATAAATATCATGAAGCCTTATTAGCCCCTTGATTCGCCCGCCCTCATCTAAAACAGGCAAAACAGAAAGCTTAGACTTGCGCTCTTCCATGAGCCTTACAGCCTCTGACAAGCCGGCATTTTCACTGACTACGACAGGATTTTTTGCCATAATATCTGCAGCAACAAGTTTTTCAATTGAAACATCGCTTTGCAACATTCTGCGAATGTCGCCATCTGTAACAATGCCCGCCAAATTCCCCAAAGAGTCTAAAACACAGGCAGCGCCAAGGGCTTTTTCTGTCATTGCAATTACTGTTTGGCGTATATTGGTTTGAGGGCTGACAGTTGCGCAATTTTTTAAAAGATGCATCACATCAGAAACTTTAAGCGTTAAATTTCTGCCAAGCTGCCCTGCAGGATGCAGTTTGGCAAAGTCAGATTTTGTGAAGTTTCTGGCCGACATAAGCACGCAGGCAATAGCGTCTCCAATTGCAAGCGCAAGTGTTGAAGAACTTGTAGGAACTATTCCAAGAGGGTCTGCCTCAGAGGCAACGCTTGCGTCTAAAACAGCGTCAGAACCATGTGCGATGGGCGAATCTATATTGCCTACAAGCGCAATAAGTTTTGAATTCAAACTTTTTAAAACAGGCATTACTCGCAAGCATTCGGCAGTTGCGCCGCTTTTAGAAATCAAAATTGTGGGGTCTCCTGCCTCGTAAAAACCTAGGTCGCCATGGGCGGCTTCGCCGGCGTGAATGAATACTGCCGGTGTGCCTGTGCTAGAAAGCGTGGCCGCAATTTTCTGACCAATAAGCCCGGATTTACCCACGCCGCAAATCATAATTTTGCCCTTGTGGTTTAAAATGATTTCTATTGTTTTTGCAAAATTTTCGTCAATTCTTTTTGTGGCTTCAGATATTGCAAGCGATTCTGCTTCAAGCGTTTTTATTGCCAAACTTTTATAATCTTTAAGCGTGTCCATTATTGTTTTTCAGATAGTAGATTTTCAGCATGCACAAGGTCTTCAGGAGTGTCTATACCCACAACTATATAGTTTGTCTCCACAAGTTCCATTGTGTAACCTGCGTCTATAAAGCGCAGCTGTTCAAGGCTTTCGCAAAGCTCTAATTCAGACTTAGGCAAAGTTTTGTAAGCTGAAAGTGCAGTTTTGGAATAACCATAAATGCCTATGTGCTTTAAATATTTGTGGCGCTGCAGCCATTTGGAATAGTCAGACTCTCCGCGAACAAAAGGTAGGGGGCTTCTGCTAAAATAAATTATTTTACCTGAAGCGTTGGTCAAAACTTTTACATTGTTGGGGTTTGAAAGCTCGCTTGGGTCTGTAATTTCGCTTGCAGCAGTGGCAAGTTCGCAATTTGTTTTTTTGCGAATCTCAAATAAAGAATCTATTAACGCAGGCGGAATAAAAGGTTCGTCGCCTTGCACATTTACAATAAATTCTGCATTTATCTGAGGCATGGCTTCAACTATGCGCTCTGTTCCGTTTTGACAGTCGGGGCTTGTCATGATGCATTTTGCGCCTATAGATTTTGCAAAGTCTTCAATTTCTTGGCTGTCAGTTAAAATGAAAACTTCTTGAGCATTTTTTGAAGAAACGCATTTTGCGTAAACGTGCTCTAATACGCATTTCCCGCCCAATTTTTTAAGCGGTTTGCCGGGGAAGCGTGTTGAAGACATTCTGGCAGGGATTGCAATTGCGGCAAGCAAGAGAGCTGTATTTAAAATGAATTTGGTGTCTTTGTTTTTATCCATTGAATCCCAAAATTCTTTATCAACATCCGGCTGAGGCAGGTTTTCGTAAACAAATTGATAAAAGATAACAATACCTGAAAATATCAACAAAATAAGAGCCAAAACTCTGAAAAAAATCTTATAAAATTTGAAAGAAAACCCCATGTTTTTAAGTTTTGAATTAGGGTAAGAGTCTTCAAAAGATTCTCTGCCTCTTAAAAGTATAGCAATTCCAACACAGGCAGGAATGACCCAAATCGATAAGGTTATTATCGTTATAATTATTGCTTTGACATTCATTCTTAATCTAAAATTGTATTGGTGCTGAGTTTTTTATAGACAAAGTAAAGTCAGAAAATGGAAAATAGTCAATGTTTTTGCTAGCCAAAAAATCAATGTCGCCCGATGAAAATATGGCGTTCGACTCTATTTTTTTTGAAAGGGGGTCTATGCAAAATGCAGTGTTTTTAAGATTTTATTCTTGGACGGAAAATTCTTACACCTGCGGACTGTCTCAAAAAGCTGTAGATTTTTCTGAAATACTGCCAAAAGGCGCAAGAATATACAAACGCCCCACAGGCGGCGGGCTTGTGTTTCATAAAGCAAGCGACATCACCTATGCGCTTGCGATTCCTGCAAGCCACAAATTTTTTAAAATACGCCCAAAATATTCTTACAAAATTTTGCATGATAAAATACGCCAAACTCTTTTAAAGTTTGATATAAAAGGGGGGCTTCTTGAAAAATCTCAAAACGCAAATTCTGCGCCTGCTCAGTGTTTTGTCTATGCTTCAGAGGGCGATATTTTAGATGGCAATTTAAAAAAAATTGCGGGCGCAGCTCAAAGACGCACAAGGCAAGGCGCTTTAATTCAAGGCAGCATAAAACTAAATTGCCCTGCAAAAATTTCTGAAATAGAGGCAAACCTTGCCAAAGCCTTTGCAGAAATTTTAGAAGAAAATTTGGAATTTTCTGATTGCGATTTTTCAAAAGATAAAAATTTTGCAAATGCAAAAGCAAGATTTGAAGCAATGACTGTGTAAGAAATAAGAGCAAAAAAAAATGCTTGAATTTTTTTTAAAGGCATATAGGGTATACCCCTATATAGTATAAAAATATGAAAACAAAAAAACATAAAACCTGTAGAGACGAAGCAGAAAAAAAGAATATAATAGCAAGGCTGCGCCGCATAGAAGGGCAAGCAAGAGGCCTGCAAGACATGGTAGATTCTGACAGAGATTGTATGGAAATTCTTAGCCAAATATCTTCGCTTTCAGGGGCGCTTCATGGCGTTTGGGTAAAGGTTGTTGGCGACCATTTAAAGGGCTGTATTAAAGACGCTTTTATACACAAAAACGACGCTTTGGTAGACGAACTTTTAGAGCACCTTAAGAAAGTAAAATAATTTTATGGAAAATAAAACATCCTGTTCTTGCAAAAAAAATGCAGAGAATCATCAGCACAATGCGCCTATGAATTCTTCTTGCTGCGGCAGTGTTAAATCTGCGCCAAGTGGATGTTGTGGCGGGGGCAAAGTGCACTTTCATTTGTCAGAAAAAACAGTGCTTATTGTTTCGCTGTTTATTTTAATATTTAGTTTTTGCATAGGCTATTTTGATTGGCATTTTCCACTTTATCCTATTTCAGATCCTGCTTGGATAGTGGTGGTTTTGTGTGGCTTTCCGATTTTTAAAGGGGCTTACGCAAATTTGTTTCATCAAAAAAAAATAACATCATCTTTGCTTATAAGCATAGCAATGCTTGCAACTATTGGTTTACAATTTTTAAGTCTTTTTACAAATGCAAACGATGGACATTCTCATGAGAGTTTTATTTTTGCAGCAGGCGAAATTGCTTTTCTGATGGCGCTTGGAGAGTTTATAGAAGAGCGCACTGTAAATAAGGCAAGGGCTGGCATTCACTCTCTTATGAATTTAGCGCCTCAAAAAGCATTAAAGAAAGTTGGCGCAGATTTTATAGAAATAAATGCGAGTGAAATTAAAGTGGGCGACACAGTTTTAATACGCCCCAATGCAATGATTTCTGTTGATGGCAAAGTGATAGACGGCGGCGGACTTGTTGACCAATCCGGCATGACAGGTGAACCACTTGCTGTAGAAAAATCTGTGGGAGATTCTGTGCTTGCAGGCACTTGGAATAAGTCTGGATCTATGACTGTACTTGTTGAGAAAGAGTATAAAGACAGCGCAATTTCAAAACTTATTTCATTGGTTGCAGAGGCTGAAGGAAAAAAATCTCCCATAGCAAGAGTAGCTTCTAAGTGGGCTTCTTATGTTGTACCCGCCGCAATTTTGTTTTCGGTCTTAGTATTTATATTTGCAAAATTTATTTTGAATGTTGGCGGTTTGGATGCGCTTGTTAGGGCCGCAACAATCTTGGTAGTGTTTTGCCCTTGTGCATTTGCAATTGCAACCCCCACGGCAATAGCTGCTGCAATGGGTAATCTTGCAAAGCGCGGCGTGCTTATAAAAAGCGGAGAAGCGCTTGAAGAATTTTCAAGAGTAGATACTGTGGTTTTCGACAAAACAGGAACGCTCACTAAAGCGAGTTTGAAGGTAGAAAATTTTGCCACATTCGGAATTTCTGAAAGCGAATTTTTGACTGTGCTTGCAAGTGTTGAAAGCCATTCAGAGCACCCAATTGCAAAGGCTATTTTAGATTTTACAAAACAAAAAAATATAAGCTACAAGGCAGTTAATTTACGCTCTCAAATAGGTCTTGGGCTTGAGGCAGATTTAGATGGAAAGCTTGTAAATCTAATGTCTTTTGAAGGCTTAAAAAAATCTGGCGTAGATTTTAGTTTTGCAAAAGCTTTTATCGAAGAGCGTCTATATTTGGGCGAAACTTTAGTCTGCATGCAAATAGACAAAAAGCTTGTGGGTGTATTAAGTTTGTCTGACGAAATCAGAGAAAATGCAAAGCAGCTCATCAGCAATTTAAAATCGGCGCAGTACAAAACTTTAATGCTAAGCGGCGATAACGCATTTTCTGCAAAACGTGTTGCAAACGAACTTGGACTGGACGAATTTTTTGCGCCGCTTTTGCCAGCCCAAAAAACAGAAAAAATCACAGAGCTTAAAGCTAAAGGAAAATCTGTTTGCATGATAGGCGATGGCGTAAACGACGCTCCGTCGCTTGCAAACGCAAATGTGTCTGTTGCAATGGCAGCGCTTGGTTCAGACCTTGCTATCGAAACAGCAAGCGCAGCATTTTTGAACGACAAAATTGAAAATACTGCAGGTCTTTTAAGTCTTGCAAAAACTATGATGCTTAAAATTAAATTCAATTTTGCTATATCACTTGCAATAAGTTTTAGCGCAATAATTTTAAGCGCCTACGGATTTTTAGGTCCTGTTGGCGGCGCACTTTTGCACAACTTATCATCAGTAATAGTTGTCTTAAATTCAGCTTCTTTGCTAAGAAGGCGTAAAGATTTTATGTGAGTTTATTTTGCAGGGGCTGGCTGCGCCCCTGCACCCGCAGGCAAGCTGAGCTTGCAGCCAGACAGGAGACAGTAGCAGTTACTGTGTGTGTTCTGTTTGCGCAAACTTTCACTTGGTTTTAGACTAAATACGGAAACGAATTAGCTTTGCTTAAATTCGTTTCCGATAGTTTAAAAACAAGAGACTCTCTCTTCATAAATTTACTTTGTAAATTTATGCTTTAATTTTGAACTTAAAAAAAAAGCGGGACTCATATTAGAAGCTCCGCTTTTGTTTTGTCTAAATTGGCTTTACAATTTTCTAGATTTTCCCTGGAAGAAATTCTTTTTTGTATGCGTATCTGGACTCCAAGAATGCGTTAGCTTTCTTGTTCTTAAAGCTCATCTTCTTTGCGTCGTATTCCAAAGTTTCACCTGGGAAGAAGTTTGTGATAAGCCCTAGAAGGACAAGCTCATTAAACTCTGCGCCATATTCGCCAATGTCGGACTCTGCTTTAACGCCTGCTATGCAAGCGTCTACCCAATTTTTGTGAGGTCCGCCGCTAATTCTTGGAAGCGTTGGCTTTGGCAATGCGCCAGACTTTTGAAGCTCTTGCATTCTGCCTTGTCCGCGCACCATTGTGTGATCGCCGTAAGGAGAGTCTGATGTTACAGTTTCTTTGCTGCAAACTGCAATGCTGCCGTTGTCGTGCTTGTTGATGAAGTCTTGCTCTACGCCTTTTACGTTTTGTGGTTTCACGTAAGAGTCAAACCAATGAAGTTTGATTGCAGGGCGTTTTGCTGTTTTTTCCCACTCGTAGGTTACTGTAGATTTTTCAGGCCAAGCGTAGTCAGAAAATTCTGTGCAAGTGCCTGTAATTTTTGAAGGCAAACCTAGGTCGAAAGCAGAGTAGCCCCAGTCCATAAAGTGGCAGCCCATATCGCCAAGTGCGCTTGTGCCAAAATTTTGCAGCCCACGCCACGCAAATGGCGCAACGCTTCTGCTGTAAGGCATATCGGGCGCAACATTTAGCCACAAGTTAAAATCTAAATGAGCAGGAACTTTTTCTGATCCATCCGGCGGATTAAGCTTACCTTGCTTCCAGAAAACATTTGGTCTGTCTGTCCAGTGATAGATTTCTTGAATGTCGCCAAGAATGCCTGCGTCATACCATTCTTTTAGCTTGCGCCAGCCATCATAAGTGTGGCCCTGATTGCCAAGTTGGGTGATAAGCCCTGTCTTTTTTGAAATTCGTTTAAGCTCTCTGCTTTCCCAGATAGTTCTTGAAAGGGGCTTTTCTACAAATACGTGCTTGCCGTTTGCAAGGGCCCAAGCTGCCGCAGGAAAGTGGGCATGGTCTGGCGTTGCAATTGCAACTGCGTCTATGTCTTTGCCCATTTTGTCGAACATTACACGATAGTCCTTAAATCTTGGAACATCAGGAAACTGCTTGTATGCAGCGCCTGCTCTTGCTTCGTCGACATCGCAAAACGCAACAAATTGACATTTGTCGTAATTGCCTAAGTCGTGAATTGCTGCGCCGCCTCTTCCCCCAACGCCAATTAGGGCAACGTTTAATTTCCCGTTAGGACCAGTACCTTTGCCTGCCGCCCAAGATGGCAATATCATTAGCCCAAATGCAGCAGCAGCGCTCTTGGCAAGAAAGTCTCGCCTAGATATATAATTTTTCATTTTTCCTCCGATTAGTATTGTTGTTAATATTATTGTAAGTAAGTTTTTCCACTAGTAAACCTTGTATTTTAAATTGTCAAGGGCATAAGTTTTTTGGTAAAAAAGAATTGTAAGTGATTCTTTAATCTGATAACAATTTTCCAAGTTATTCTTAAAAGGGGAATTAAATTATGAGAAAATCGTTGATTATGGCTCTTGTAATGGGGCTCATGGGTTCGTTTGCTTTAAATGCGGCAGACAAAGTTTTAACAGAAGAACAGTTGCAAAAAACTGCTGAAGCTGCGCCTAAGGCTTTGCTAAAAAAGCCCGCAAAGCCACGCAAAATTTTAATCTACTCTCGCACAGCAGGCTATAGGCATGGCGAAGGTATTCCTGCGTTTAACGAGCTTATGAAAGCTATGGAAAAGAACTTCAAAGGAGCTTGGAAACTTACTTTCTCTGAAGATCCTAAAGATTTTGAGCCGGAAAATCTCAAAAAGTACGACTGCATTATCATGAATAATCCAACAAGCAGATTTTTTGGTCCTATGGATGCTGACTACAAGAAAATGACTGCTGAAGAAAAGAAAGCTGCCGACGAAATCAACAACAAGTACTTCCAAAATCTTAAAGATTACGTAGCAAATGGCGGCGGCATTATGGGTATGCACGCAGCTTGCGACGTTCATCACGAGCAAACAGACTATGTTGAATTTATGGGCGGCAAATTTGCAGGCCACCCTTGGAATGCAGGCAATAAGCCTGTTACGGTCATTGTTGAAGACAAAACAAACGTGCTCACAAAGGGTCTTTTCAAAGATGGAGAATTTAAAATTCAAGACGAAATTTATACTTTCAAAGATGGCTATCGCAGAGATAATCGCAGAATGCTTATGTCTTTAGATTACGACAGAAGCCCTGTTGACCCTGACAAAGACGGAAATCCTGTTGACGCAATGTCGAGAACATCACGCAGAGATTTGCCTGTAGATCAGCAGAAAGACTTTGGGCTAGTTTGGGTAAAAACTTATGAAAAGGGCAGAATTTTCTACGGAGCTTTTGGGCACCGCCTAGACATTTACTGGCGCAATCCTGAAATCTGCGAAATGTATATGCGCGGCATACAGTATGCTTGTGGGGATCTTAAGGGCGTAGAAACTCTTCCTGCGAAAAAGTAGTGAAATTGGCGTGGCACGTTGTTGCTGCAAAAAATCTGTGAAAGTCAAGTATGTCGATACATTCCTTCCACAGATTTTTTTTGCGCCTAGTGCGACGCACAATTTGACTACTTTTTGTAATCCACAATTTACTTGTTGAAGAAAACTATTTTTTGGAGTTTTTCGTATACTTGCCTGACACCCCATTTGAAAGCATTTAGAAAATTATTAACTTAATAAAAACATAATGAAAATTTTTATAAAAACACTTTCTTATCTATTTATAGTAACGCTATTTTGTGCGTGCGGGAAAAAAGAAAAGATAGCAAAACTTGAAGTGGAAAATTTTCCTGCTGCGGAAGTCGTGCAAGTTGACATTAAAGAAGAAAAGCCGCAAGCTGAAGCTGCTAAAACAAAACTTGCAGATGGCATTTTGCAAGAACTTGAAGAAGAGGAAAATATACCTCTTACACTTTCAGAACGCTACATTGATTGCTCTAGTGAGGAGGCGTGTAAGAAAAGTTTGCAAGGAATCCATGAAGCAATAAGTATACTCAGTATTAAAGATCCTTATGAATATGCAAAGCAATTTATACGTTTAAGTGCGTCTTTATCTGTTTTATATAATTTCACTTTTGTGAGTGATGGAACTGTTAATGTGAAAGATTTATCTGGGTTAAATGGGAAAAATGCTTTTCAAGTTTTTGAAGATGCAGTGGCGTGTTTTGGCCCTCCTAAAGAAGTTTTACTGAAAGGAAAAGATAGAGACTATTATTTGATTGAGTGGGAAATTGATGGACAGACTCGGGGTTTTATGGAAGGGCTTCGCAAATAGCATTTTTTCATCATAAAGACTATTTCGAAAATAAACTACATTTGTTTTCGCCTGAGTGGGGAGCATTGCTTTTAGTAAAAAACTTGTGTGAACAGCATAAGCCTCATGTGGACTCGCATCGTAAGACTGTGCGTGCACAGTCTTAACTTTGCATCAGAAAATAAATTTCAGAGAAATTTTAATTTTCTGTATAAATGCAAAGTGGCGATGCGTGTCCCGAAATAATAGGCGTCAAAAAATTAAAATTCTATTTTTATCCTAGCTAAAAAATCTAAAATCTAATTCTTAAAAATTTTTAAAGTGACTACTCTCATTTAACAGAAAATCATTCTGTCAGTGTAGGTACATTTTATTTGCGAATATACAACGCAATATGCTTTAAATTAAATAAAAGACACTGCTTTAATTGTTTGAGTATCACTACCAAGTGCGCAAGCACTTGACGTCGAGGGCTTTGCCTTCGTTTTGGGGCTCGGGGGCAAAATTAGCCCCCGAATTTAAACCTAAAAAGCAGTTATGCTTTTTAATTACTCTGGGAACACTAGTGTTATTTGTAAACGCAAGCCCCACTTTGGGCCATCGTCTGGTCTGTCTATATAATAGCGGCCGCCAAATGCAATGTTTACTGGCAATTTGCCAATCTTAAATACTCTGCCTATTGTTAAATTTATAGGGAAGGTTTCTTGCCCGGCATGCCAGTCGTAAACGTATTCAGAGTTTAGTGTTAGCGTACTTGCGTGTGGCAAGTGCCAAGCAAAGAAGGGCTGCACAAAAGTTTGGCTAACGTAGGGTCTGTCGGAATATCCTGCAACGTCCCAAATATGATTTGCAAGCACGCCAAGTGTGAAATCTTCAAGCTGATAGGCAAGCACTGCAGAAGGGCCTATGCCAAACTTTTTTTGCCCCAAATGATTTTCTGTTGCTGTTGGAATTAAAAATGCAGGGCCTACGCCCCAAACCAATTTTGTATCTTTGTGTTTTGCGGGAGATAAAAAGAAAGTCTGTGTAATGTCACCCAAGCCTGTTTCAGAAGAAAAGCCCATGTCTTGCTTGCTTTCTACAATGAAAATAGTTCTTGAGAGTATGCGCCAGTCTTCTGAAATTGGGATAGGAATCACAGGCTGTATCTTCATTTGATAGTCATTGCCATGATCAAAAGTGCCTGCGCCATAGTCCCAATTAAACTGAATCGGAACATTTATAAGATTCGCAACAGGGTTGCTTAAGGCTCTTGAAATTTCTTCAAGACTTTGCTGTTTGGGCGCTGCTTTTTCTGTTTCTACTGCTGTAGAATTTTGAGCAGGCGTGCTGCCTTCTTGCGCAAACAATGCAGAACTTACAAACGCAAAAGAAAAAATGGATACCGATTTAAAGATAAGACTTTTTTTCATGATAAAAATAAGATTAATAAATAAATTATCGAAATAAAAAATTAAAACTTAATCTAATTGTCTTTATATTTGCGGGTTTAGATTTTTTTGATAAATATACTCACTAAGAGAAGAGATAATTATGAGCAAAAAACTTAATTTTAAAAAAATAACAAAAGTTCGTAAAATTTATACGTTTCTTAGCTTTCTGACTATTGCGTACTTTTTTGTCTTGTTTCCCCTGAGTATAATTTTTCATGAATCATATAACGACAATGGAAATTTTTCAGATATAAGTTTGCCTGAAATAGTATTATTTGTAGGAATAATGCCTGCTTTTTTAACTCTTTTATTTTTTTCAATTTGGCTGTATAGGGCAAATTATAATAAACAAAAAATGGGCTTTAAAAAGATAAACGGCAAAAAAATCAATAGGTCCAATATTTTCGATTTTTTGTTTTACAATTCCTGTCATTAATATTTCTATGCCTTATTTTGTTTTTAAGGAACTTTGGTTAAGCGCAAATTTTACAGATAAAAATGACAAGCGTTATTCTTATACTTTTATAAAAATTTGGAATGCACTTTATTGGTTTTCAATTTCTGCATTTATTTACTTGTCTCTAAAAGATACCTTAGTTCTCGGAATTGTAGTAGATGAAAACGGCGAGTTTCTTCGTTATACGTCAGAAGGTTTATATATTTACCCAATTTCTGTCATTTTTCTTTCTTATATTATGACTATATTTTTTGTTTCGTTTGCATTTGGAATTGTAAAAAAAATTTCAAATGTTCAAACTGAAATTATTGCAAAAGTAGATTTGAATGAAATTACCATTTCAGAAAACAATTAATTTTAAAAACTATGGCAGAAGAAACAGAACTAAGGAATATTCCAAAATTCAAAGATTTAAAACTTATAAGAAAAATTTTTACTTATTCTTTGATTGGGTATTTGTTTTTAGAAATTTTAGGTATTTTATTTAATAATATTTCTTTTGCAGATAGTGAAGGCGAAACTTTGGCTCAGTTTAATGGCTTAAGTTTATTGCCCATTGTGCTTATGTTTGTTTGGGGTATTTCTTTTTTTGTTTGGGTTCATAAGGCTGCATGGAATAAAGAATTGTTGGGCTTTAAAAAAATAAATGGAAAAGATATTATCAGCGCGGATAAGTCTGTAATTTATTTGATTATTCCTATTGTGAACGTGTTTACGCAGTACAGAATTTTTAAAGAAATTTGGCTCGCCTCAAACCTTGTAGATAAAGATGATGAACGTTATCCGCATCGTTTTATATTTTGGTGGTTTTTAGCTTGTTTGTTTTATCTTCTTTTAATTGTGCTGATATTTTTTGCTGTGGTGGCTGTTTTGTCTTACATTGTGTATGACGTAATAAGCAAGGGCGGCGCCCAAATGAACGAGGCAGAAATAATGAATGCAATTCAGGATCAAATGCTGGGAATAGCCGGTATCTTATTTGCAATTGTAATGTATATTTTTGGCTATTTATTTTTCTTTCTTCTTGCAGCTTTAACAATTCATACAGTAAGAAAAGTTTCTAAAGCGCAGGAAGCCACAATTGCAAAAATAGAAGCAGGCGAAGTGGATTTTCCTTTAAAAGATTAAAGTTCTTTTTGATATTGCTTGCAAAAAATAGGAAAAATCGCCTAATTGAGACCTATGGAAAAAATTGATGACGATAATTATAGGTGGAGTTTCTTTAAGGCAGGCGGCGGCTATCAAGTTAATGTCGCATCAGGTTTAGACATTGCAAATTTAGAGTCTTTAGACCTTACGCTTTGGGCTGCCTTGTCTTGCCCAACAAGGGGCATATATTTAGATGAGAAAACCCTTGATTTAATCGACACAGATGGTGACGGACATATCAGGGCTGCAGAACTTATTGCCGCAATTAAGTGGGCCTGCTCTTATCTTAAAAATCCTGATTATTTGTTAAAAGCAGGCGATGGACTAAGTGCGTCAGACATCAATACTTCCACCCCCGAGGGCGCATTTATTGCAAATATTGCCAGAGAAATTACAAAGAATCTTGGCAAGGCCGAAGGCGCAGTTCTTGTAGTAGAAGATTTTGCCGACGAAGCTAAGCTCTTTCAAGACGGCTGCTTTAATGCAGACGGAATTATTGCAGAAAACGCTACAGATGATGTATCTGTTAAGCTTGCCATTAAGGCAATAATTTCTCTAATGGGCGCAAGCAAAGACAGGTCCGGGCTTGATGGGCTAAGTGAAGCGTCATTTAAAGAATTTTTTGAAAAGTTTGACGCATATCTAGCCTGGCAAAAAACGCTGAAAGAAACTAAACTGGAATTTTCTTCAGATACTGAAGCTTTGTACCCAATATTCAGCGCAGTAGAGCAGAAAATTGACGAGTATTTTGAATACGCAAAAACTATAAGTTTTGACGCTGCTGCGGCCGAGGTTATAAATGCCTCTGCAGAAAAATTTGCAAAAATTTTAGACTCTGATGGTTCTTTAACAGAGCTTGAAAAGCTGCCTCTTGCAAATGTTGGTGCAAAACTTTCTTTGGATTTAAATGCGTCGATAAACCCTGCTTGGATAGACAGGTTTATAGCATTTAAGGCAAATATTTTAACTCGTTTAGGCATTTTGTCAGGCCTAAATCTAGAAGACTGGCAAAAAATTAAAAGCGCATTTGCGCCTTACGTTGCGCTTCTTGCAAGCAAGGTTGATGGGGGAATTTCAAGCCTTAATGCAGATATTATAGACATTCTTGCAAACCCAAAAACAAGGGGAACAATTGCAGCCTTAATAGCTCAAGATTGGAGCTTCAAGGGCGAGGTAGAAAATATTGCAAATCTTGAAAGGCTTGTAAGGTACAAGAGAGATTTGTACGAGCTCATTATAAATTTTGTAAACTTCAAGCATTTTTATAAGCATGACGGCACAGCAATCTTCCAGGTTGGCAAATTGTTTTTCGACCAGCGCCAATGCGACTTATGCATAAGCGTAAGCGACCCTGCACGCCATGCAACACTTGCGCCCATGAGCTACATCTACCTTGTTTACTGCACTTGCACAAGGGCGGGCGAGGCGCCAATGCAGATTGTTGCAGGCATTACATCAGGGCACGCAGAAAATATTTTTGTAGGCAGAAACGGCTTATTCATAGACAGATTAGGCAGAGATTGGGACGCCCACGTCACACAAATTATACAAAACCCCATCAATGTGCGTGAGGCATTTTGGCAGCCTTACAAGCGTTTTGGCGCTTGGATTGGCTCTTTAATCAACAAGCATTCTGAAAATGCAGACGCAACGCTTGGCGAAAGTATTTCAAAAAGAGCGGAAGCTTCAAAAGACCCTAATGCGCCTGCAAAAAAGATGGACATAGGCACGCTTGCCGCAATTGGCGTTGCAGTGGGCGGCATAACATCGGCAATTGCAATGGTGCTTGCATTTTTGGGCAAGTTGCCTGTTTGGAAGCTGCCGATTTTATTTGTAATTATCATACTTTTGATTTCTTTGCCATCAATGGTAATAGCCGCAATGAAGCTGCGCTTGCGTAATTTGGCGCCGCTTTTGGACGCAAATTTGTGGGCAATAAATACCAAAGCAAAAATCAGCTTTAAGCTTGGGGCAGCATTGACTAGGCTTGCACATATTCCGCACAGTGCAAAAGTTGCTCCGGATTTGTTTGCCCAAAAGCCTCATTATGTAAGGAATTTCTTTATCTGCTTAATTGTAGTTTTGGGAATTGTTGGCGCTTGCGAGTGGAAGTATAGCTTCATAAGAAATCACTTTAAGAAAGAGGCGCCTGTCGTCCAAACTTCAGAAGTAAAGGCTGAAGCAGCACCTGCCGCAGAACAAAAGCAAGAAGCTCCTGCGGATAGCACAAAGCTTTTGCAAAAGATTTAATATTTTTTGCAATTTCTCTTAAAATCTAAAAGCCTCTGACTAGCCAGAGGCTTTTTTTGTTTTTTTTGTAAAAATTTTTAAAAAAGTGAAAAAAGTTTTTTTAAGGGGCTTGACAGAGGCAAGACACTTATTCATATTCGGAAGGATTATTTTTTAAATCAATCCATAGGAAAGTAAAAAATCATGGCAATTAAAGTAGGTATTAACGGATTCGGCAGAATCGGCCGTCTCGTGTTCAGAGCAATCGCTGATAAGGGTCTTCTCGGCAAAGAAATCGAAGTTGTTGCAATCAATGACTTGGTTCCAGCAGACAACTTAGCTTATCTTCTAAAGTACGACTCTACTCAGGGTAAATTCAAGGGTACAGTTGAATGCGAATGCAGCGACGACTCAACAGAAGGCGCTATCATTGTTAACGGCATGAAGATTAAAACTCTTCAGGTTAAAGAAGGTCCTAAAGCTTTGCCTTGGAAGGCAATGGGCGTTGATATCGTTATCGAATCAACAGGTCTTTTCACATCTGACGAAAAGGCACAAGGCCACATCGACGCAGGCGCTAAGAAAGTTATCATTTCTGCACCAGCTTCAGGCGATAAAGTTAAGACAGTTGTTTTGGGCGTAAACTGCGCTTCGCTTACAGCTAACGACAACATCGTTTCTAATGCAAGCTGCACAACAAACTGCTTGGCTCCTATCACTAAGGTAGTTCTAGAAAACTTTGGTATCGTAGAAGGTTTGATGACAACAGTTCACAGCTACACAGCAACTCAGAAGACAGTTGACGGCCCAAGCCGCAAAGACTGGAAGGGTGGCCGTGCAGCAGCTATCAATATCATTCCATCTTCAACAGGTGCTGCTAAGGCAGTAGGTTTGGTATTGCCAACAGTTAAGGGCAAGCTAACAGGTATGTCTTTCCGCGTTCCAACTCCAACAGTTTCTGTTGTTGATTTGACAGTGAAGACAGAAAAAGCTACTTCTTACAAAGAAATCTGCGCTAAGATGAAGCAGGCTTCTGAAGAAGGTTCCTTGAAGGGCATCTTGGGTTACACAGACGAAGAAGTTGTTTCTTCTGACTTTATCCACGACACACGTTCTTCTATTTTTGACGCAGGCAGCGGTATTGGTTTGAATGACACATTCTTCAAGCTTGTTAGCTGGTACGACAACGAATGGGGTTACTCAAATCGTTGCGCAGAGCTAGTAATGTTGCTCGCAAAATTCCTATAATTCTTTAGGAATCAAATTTATGGCGGGCATTAGGTTTTTACCTATGCCCGCTTTTTGATTAGAAAAAAAAGCATTTAAAAAACATATACGGCAATGGCTAAAATTAAGACAATTAAAGACGTAGATATTAAGGGTAAAAAAGTATTCGTGCGCGTTGACTTCAACGTGCCTTTAGACGCAGCAGGCGCAATTACAGACGACACTCGCATTGTTGGTGCGCTTCCTACAATTCAGTATTTGATAGATCAGGGTTGCAAAGTTGTTTTGACAAGCCACTTGGGGCGTCCTAAATCAAAGGAAGACAAGCAGTTTTCTTTGGCTCCTGTGGCAAAGGCATTGGCTGCAAAATTAGGCAAAGACGTTGTTTTTGTTGACGACTGCATTGGCGAAAAAGTAGTCGCAGCTTGTTCAAAAATGAAAGAAGGCGACGTTGTTTTGTTAGAAAACACACGTTTCTATTCAGAAGAAAAGAAGAACGACACAGAATTTGCAAAGAAGTTAATTGCAGATACAGGCGCAGAAGTTTATGTGAACGACGCCTTTGGCACAGCTCACAGAGCACACGCCACAACAGCAGGCGTTGCAGCTTTTGTTCCGGTTAAAGTTGCAGGCTTTTTGATTGAAAAAGAATTGGAATTTATGGGTTCAAAAACAGAAGAACCTGTGCGTCCTTTCACAGTTATTTTGGGCGGTTCAAAAGTTTCCGACAAATTTATGGTTATCAATTCATTGCTAGACAAGTGCGATGCAATGTTGATTGGCGGCGCAATGGCTTACACATTTGCTCTTGCTCTTGGTAAAAAAGTTGGCAACAGCCTTGTTGAAGCTGATAAGGTTGAGCTTGCTAAAGAAGCTCTTGCTAAGGCTAAAGAAAAGGGCGTTAAGTTCCTTTTGCCTCTTGATAATCAGTGTGCTCAGGAAATCGACTTTGCAGGCGGCAAAGTAAGCCCGCTTAAAGTTATGTCAGACGGCATTGAAGACGGTTGGTCAGGTGTTGATATTGGCCCTAAGACTATTGAAGCTTATAAGGCTCAGGTTGCTGCAAGCAAAACTATTCTTTGGAACGGACCTATGGGTATATTTGAAATCAAAGAATGTGCAGTTGGCACTTTTGCAGTAGCAGAAGCAGTTGCTAATAGCGGCGCTATCAGCATTGTTGGCGGTGGCGACTCTGTTAAGGCAGTTAAAAAGTCAGGCTACGCAAGCAAGGTAAGCTTTATTTCAACAGGCGGCGGCGCAAGCTTGGAATTCTTGGAAGGCAAAGAGCTTCCGGGAGTTGCAGTGCTTGATAAAAAATGCTGCTGTTCTTGCAATAAGTAATCTAAAAAAAGGAAAGAAAAATTATGTCTAGAAGATATTTTATAGCAGGTAATTGGAAGATGAACAAAACTTCTGCTGACGCAGCAGCACTTGCAAAAGGTGTTGTAGAGTTAGTTGGCAATGTAAGTTCGGTTGACATTGCTGTTTGCCCTACATTTACATCGCTTGCAGCAGTAGAACCTGTGATTGCAAATTCAAATGTAAAGCTTGGCGCTCAGAATATGTATTTTGAAGCAAATGGCGCATTCACCGGCGAAATTTCTGCAGAAATGTTGCGTGATGTTCATTGCTCTTACGTTATTTTAGGTCATAGCGAACGTCGTCAATACTTCTGTGAAGATGATGCACTTATCAATAAGAAGGTAAAAGCTGCAGTTGCTGCATCTTTAAAACCAATTCTTTGCGTAGGCGAAACTTTGGCAGAGCGTGAAGGCAACAAAACTATGGATGTTGTTGCTACTCAAACAAAGGGCGGTATGGCAAATATGACAGAAGCAGAAGCGCTAAAAACTGTTATTGCTTATGAACCTGTTTGGGCAATCGGCACAGGTAAAGTTGCCACTCCTGAAATGGCTCAGGAAGTTCATGCAGGAATCCGCAAGATTCTTGCAGATATGTTTGGCGCAGCAACAGCAGAAAAGATTCAGATTCTTTACGGCGGTTCAATGAAGCCTGAAAATGCAGACGAACTTTTGGCACAAAAAGATATCGACGGCGGTCTAATTGGCGGCGCAGCTTTGAAGGCAGATTCTTTTGCAGCTTTGGTAAACTCGGCGGCAAAGGCTGCTAAATAAGCCTAAATTTTATTTAAAATAAAGTTTAAACAAAAATTTAAAGACTACTCATGAGGGTAGTCTTTTTTTTTGCGCTATATATTAAGTGGATATTTGAAATTTATAAAAAATAAGAAAATAAAATAAATTTATTTTTTAATGTGTTAGTTTTTGGTTAAAATTTTTAAATATTCTTGTTTTTGGGAACTTTTTTTAAAATTGGCTTACTGTTGTAAGTGAGTCTTATGAAAATAATTTGATACAGTTAGCCCTAAGGGCGTTTGTTTAGGCGGAAATTTCCAGTTTCTTTCAGCTTTTATTTTCTAAATTCCCCATATTTGATCTTTAGATTTTTATTTTTTCACAATTAAAATTTCAGAAAAATTCTGATTTTCAAATATTTTTCCCTCAAAATTTCAAAAACAAAATAACGCATATTATCATGAAAAAGACAATTATTACATCGCTTAGCGCGCTTCTTATTGGGGCTAGCGTTCAAGTGTTAGGTGCAGCGGCTTTCCCGTCAGACGAAGTTTTAAATAAGACTTCGGCACTTTCAGGCACAGCATATCTTGACTCTTATTTGGTCTCAGATACGGAATCTACATACAGTGGCGATGTTGCAGCGCTTTTATATTTTGGTTCGGCTACAACTACAACCACAGTTAATGGCACAAACCTTGCAAATTTTTTAAATGATATTTGGATTAAGGCAGATGCATCCAGCACTGCAGACAGAACAGCAGGTGCTTTAACAATAAATGGCAATGCCGCAGCTAAAACTGTAGACGGTTCTGTAAATATACTTTTAGATTCTTACAATTATACCGCAGGCACAACTGCAATAAATGGCTCTAGCACTACTGCCAGCGACACCAACAGAGTAAAAGGCGGCATTAACGTAACGCTTAAAGACTCTAGGATTACAAGTACAGTTTCCGGCGGCGCAGCAAAAGTTGATAATGGCGACATTAATATTACTTTAGATAACACCAAAGCATTTGCAGTAACAACTCCTGCGGCTGCAGCAAATTATGCAAGTGCGCAGCTTACAACAGGGCAGGCAGTAGTAGGCACAACATCCACATTGGTAAATGGCGACGTTAATGTTGACGTAAAAAATGATTCTTGGACAGGTGCAGTAACAGGCGCAAATGGCGCAACAACAAATGTTACAGGCAATGTAAATGTAAAAATTTCAGACAGCAAAGCTTTAACAGAGCGTTACGACTATAAAGAAGACGTATCCGACTATAAGCTAACAGAAACAGGTGCCGCAATTATTGGTTCTAACGGCACAGTAAATGGCAACGTTAAAGTTGAAGTTTCAAATTCAACAACAGGCGCAATTACTGGCGGTGCAACTGTAAACAATGGCGGAGTAAACATAACAGTTTCAAATTCATCAGTAACTAAAACTCTGAATGAATATACCGATGGCACAGCAAGTGCGCTTACTGCTGCTGACATTACAGGCGCTACAGTTTTTGTAGACAAAGGCACTGTTATTAATGTCAATAATTCTACTGTAGGCAATGTATTAGGCGGCGCTGCAACAGTTAAATCTGGCGGAGTTAACATTGCTTTAGATAAGGCAAAGCTTTTTAATAATATCGCTACATATTATTCAGTGACAGCCACAACAGGCGAAGTTACAGACGATGTGAATTTTAGCGCAAAAGATTCTACATATTCTGCTTTTTATGCGACAAATGCAGCGGCAAAATCTAATTCTATTGATGGCGATGTTAATGTAAATTTAACAGGCAATACAGAATTTAAAGGTGCTCAATATTTTGGCGGCTATACAAGCAATAATGTGGCTTCAAAATCTACAATTAGCGGCGATGTTACTGTTAATATTGATTCCAGCGTAAGTGGCAATGCAGCATCAATTTATCTTGGCGCAGTTCAAGCAAGTGCTGCAAATGGCAGCGCAACTTTAGAGGGCAGTTCTACTTTAAATCTCATAGGGGTTGATGGCGAAAATAATTTTTCGAACTATACAGGCACTATTTACGGTGCTTATAAAAATTCTGAAGGCGAAACAAAAAATGCTAACGTAAACTTTGTGGGCTACAAGGGCGACTTTAAGGGCGTATTAGGTTTAAATACTTCAAATTTAGGAACTGTAAATCTTGATAAAAATTCAAATGTGCGTTTTGTAAAAACTGCAGCAGCTGCTTCAACAAGCAACAATTACAATATTAAAAAGCTTAACCTTGATAGCGATTTAAATGTTTATCTTGAAAATACAAGCGCAACAGCAACTCATGCCACAAGCCTTTATTTGACAACAGGAGCAACTGCAAATGCTGGCGGTACTGCAATTACAGGTTCTGGCGATATTATTTTTGATGCTAATAGAACAATAAATACTCTCTTTATTAAAAATAATGATTTATCTGCTTGGTCTGGCGCATTTGTTGTAAATGGCGGAACGCTGAATTTAACTTCAACAGAAGGTCTATATACTGTTGCTAATAATATTTCAGGGAATGGGCTTGTAACAAGCGCAGCAACAGGACTAAGCCTAACAGGTGATCTAAGAAATTTCTCTGGTAGCTTTGGCACAGGCAATATCTATCTTGATGGTAAGCTTGCTGGCACAATAAACCACACAACAGGCACTTTGTATATCAATGGCATAGCATCTTCTGATACTCTTATTTTGAATCAGACAGCAGGTACTACTTATGTAAATAACGATACGATAAGAAATATTACAGCAAGTGCGGGTACAACTTATCTTTCTTATGGAAAAGAAATTTCTGGCGATCGCACTTACAATCTTTCTGGAAATTCTGCTTACGATGTATTTTCAAATTCAACAATTGATGGAAACTTGAAAATCAATGTATCTGGTGAACGCAGCGCAAACTTTACAGGGTTTACTGCTTCTACAGTAAATGGCAATCTTGATATAAATGTTTCTGGCACGACAGGCACTGTACGTGGTATTAATGCTGGCAGTAATATCAATGGCGATTATTCAATAAGCCTTGCAAATCGCAATGCAGGCGACTTTAGAGCTATGACTTCAACAGTGTCAGCTCCAACAACAGTGAATGGTAATCTTAACGTGAGTATAGTTGACAGTACATTTACAAGTCATGGACTTATTTATGGCGCAAATGCAAATATCACTAAAGATTTAAATGTTTATTTAGAAAATGTAAAAAATACAGGTAGTGTGGGTGTAATAACTAGCGAAAATGAAAGAAACCCTATCGCAACACAAGTTGGTGGAAATCTTAATTTTACACTAAATGGCGGTGAAATAGGTAGCTTACGTTTAGGCGTTAATCACGATGGTGTAGCTGCACTAACGCAATATGGAACAATTGCAGGCGATATAAACGCAGTTCTTGGCGGACATAAAGATGAAAGCGGAAACTATCATGCAAGCTCTATTGCAACAACAGTAGGCAAAAACAGTGATGGCGAAAGTATTTTATTTACAGGCGGCCGTCATGGTACAGTTAATGGCGATGTTAATGGAGTAATTGTAAGCGGTACTTATGAAGGTATAATTGCAATGGGACCAAATTCTTCAACAGTAGGAGGCAGCACAAATCTTACAATTTTGGATGGTACATTTAATGGTGCAATTCATGTTGGTTCACATCACCTAGGCTCAAGCACTTCTTCTGGTATAGTGGAAGGTGATGCAAACTTGCTAGTAATGGGCGGTACATTTAATAAAGATATTAATGTAGGCGCAGTAACATCTTTCTTGCTTAGAACAAACTATGTACGTGGCGACGCTATTGCAACATTCACTGGCGATTTATCTAAAGTGTCTTTTGCAAAGGGTGTAAATGTTAATGCGGCTTCTGCAGATGGTTCTAAAATTTTCAACTTCACTAATGCAAATGGCTCTTTTAGCGCAAACATAAAAGGTTTTGGGGCAGTGAATGTAAACAACTCTAACTTAGTTGGCGACATCAATTTGGTGAACTCTGGCAATGTTTTCATCAATGGTGAAAGCAGCTTAGAAGGTTCTTTTGTAGGCGCAAAAGTTGTTACTATCAATGAAGCTTCTACATTAAGCTTACTTGTTACAACAAACAACCAGCTTGGCGAATCTGTAGTTAACAATGGTACGCTATCTTTAACAGCAAAAGATAACAATACCGGCGAAGTAATTCAGCTTTCAATTGCAACAAATGGCGTAAGCGGCTCTGGCGAAGTTAAAGTTCATGGCGGTACTTTCGACAAAGAAACATCTATATTCTCAATAGGTCTTAAGGGCAATTTGGTAATGAATACAGACCCTGCAAAGCCTATCGAGGTTAGCTCAAGTACAAATGCTATAGTTGCAGTTGCTTCAACAAATGCCAGCTTCACACCTGCAGTTGTTACAATGAGCTTTGACGTAGACTCTCTGAAGGGCGAAACAGTAACTGTAAATAAGGTTACTGACGTAAGAATGGACTCTTGGGCAGACATTAATAAGATAACAGAAGCTCCTGTATCAGTTCTTGCAGCGTTTGAATTTGATGTAACTCAAGACCTAGTACAAGGCGAACTTGGCGTAGTACTAAGCTTCTGGGTTGGTGCAAATCAAGACGTAGCAAACCTAGTTGCTTTCCACAAAGAAGACAACGGAGTTTGGGAATCTTATGTGAGCGACATTACTTATGATGGCGAATACGCATACGTCACAGTAAATGGCTTTAGCTCTTACGCAATTGGCGCAGTTCCAGAGCCTGCAACTTATGCGGCGATATTTGGCGCAATTGCATTGGCACTAGTTGCATATAAGAGAAGAAACAGAAAGTAAATTTAGCTTAAATAAAAATTTAAAAGACTACTCATTAGGGTAGTCTTTTTTTTTGAAAGAAATCTTTTTCTTGCCACTTATCTTCCGATATGGATAATGTTGGTGTAGTAATTTAGTATTGAATCTTTATTTATGGCAAAAAAAATTTTGGTTATTGGCGGCGGAATTAGCGGGCTTAGTGTGGCTTATGCCCTTAAAAAAAAGGGAATTGGCGTATCTTTAATAGAGGCAAAATCCAGACTTGGCGGGGTGATAAATACTTTGTCTGAAAATGGGTTTAGGGCTGAATCAGGCTCTAACTCTGTAATGCTTCAAAGTCAAAAAACTTTAGATTTTATAAAGGAAATAGGTCTTGATAAAGATTTGGTTTTTGCAAAGCCCACTGCAAAAAAACGCTTCTTTGTAAAAAATGGAAAAATTTGTGAAGTGCCAATGTCGCCTCCTAAAATGATTTTTAGCAAGCTCTTTTCTTTTTTTGGAAAGTTTAGACTTTTAAAAGATTTATGGACGCCTTCATTTGATGCAGATGCAGACCCTTCTGTTGATGAATTTACTATTAAAAGGCTTGGGCAGGAAGCATTGGACTATGGGATGAATCCTTTTATGGCAGGCGTTTATGGGGGTGACACCTCAAAGCTTTCGGCACGTTATGCATGCCCTGCATTTTGGAATTTAGACCAAAAATATGGCTCAATAATTAAAGGAGGCATGAAGGCCAGAAAAGAAAAAATTGCGTCAGGCAATCTTTTTAAGCCCGTGATGATTTCTTTCAAAAACGGCTTGGTTGAGCTTGTAGAAAAATTGTCTGAGCATCTGAAAGATAATGCGCTTACCGCTACAAAAATTGTAAGCATAGACTACGATATGGGCGCATGGCGTGTTTGTTGGACTCAAGGGAATACAGAAGATTGTGACGAATTTGACGAGATTATCATTGCAGTGCCTTCAAACAAACTTTCGTCTTTGCCTTTGCCGGGCTCTTTAGAAATGAAAATGGCTGCAATAGAAAATATAGATTATGCGCCTGTAAACACTATCACATTTGGGTTTAAGCGTTCCGATATAGCGCATAAACTGGATGGATTTGGAGTGCTTGTGCCCCAGAAGGAAACTAAGTACAGAATTTTGGGCGCCTTATTTTTATCTAGCATTTTTGACAACAGAGCGCCCGATGATTGTGTGACCATCACTTGTTATCTTGGCGGCAAACGCAATATGGAACTTACTGAAAAATCGGACGAAGAGCAGGAGAAAATTGCGCTTGAAGATTTGCAGGGGCTGATAGGTTTAAGAGGTGCGCCAATATTTAACAAAGTTTTCAAGTGGAAAAATGCGATAGCGCAGTATAATGTTGGATATGGCGAAATTCTTGAAGCACTTGCAGAGCTTGAGGCAGAATTTCCTACAATCAAATTATTGGGCTCTTATAGGGGCGGCGTGGGCGTAAGCGCTTGTATCGAAAACGCTTTGAACCTTGCAGAATCTTATAAGGATGAAGTATAAGGCGGTAGTTTTAGTGCATTTGGGAGCGCCTGAAGATTTTTCTTTGGGCGCTGCCGAAGATTTTTTATATGAGTTTTTGTCAGATAAAAATGTCTTACAAACGAACATTGTTTTGCGTAAAATTTTGGCAAAATTTATTTCAAAAAAAAGAGCGCCTGCGTATTTGGCAAATCTAAAAAAAACAAGTGTAGATAATAAAATGCGCCTGCCATATTTTGCAAAAAGCATTGCAAAAAAATTAGAAGCAAAATTGCAAATTCCGGTTTTTGAAGCGGCAATTTATGGCTCTGAAAATATCTATAAAAGAGTTTATGAAATATCTGCGGCGCACGAAAATAAAATTCTTTTTATTCCGCTTTTCCCACAAGCTTCGTCTGCAACTGTTGCCACGCCGATTTCAGAAATTCTAAGTTTTAATGAAGAAAATTTTGGAGTGCTCTCGGCTTATTTTGCAGACAGTTTTTATATAGATGCGCTTTCAAAAAGCATTGAAAATTATGCAAAAGACGTGAAAGAAATTTTGGTCTCTTATCACTCTTTGCCAATGTCTGCAAGGGGCGCAGATTCCTACTTTGCAGCTTGCGAGTGCACTACGGAACTTTTGCGTAAAAAATTTCCTGAAAAAAATCTTCATACAGTTTGGCAGTCTGCAATGAAGTTTGGCAAATGGTTACGCCCAAGCGCAAAAGAAAAACTGCAAAATATTTTGCAAAAAGGCGCAAGCGAAATTGGTGTAATTTGCCCCGGTTTTTTTTGCGAGTGCACAGAAACTTTGCTAGAAATAAATGAAGACTTGCGCACAGAATTTTTGAATTTGGGCGGCAAAAACTTTGCTTACATTCCTTGCTTGGACGACTCTGACTTACAAATAAATTTACTTGAAAAAATTGTGAAGGAAAATCTATGAATCTATTTTTGTACCAGTTGGCTTTTGCTTCCATATTTTATTTTTTTGCATTTTCTGCATCAATGTTTTCGCTCTATAAAAACAGAAAAAGCGAGGGCGCATATTTTTACATTTTAGGTTTTATAGGCTTTGCAATTCATACTTGGGCGCTTGTGCAATTTAGTTTAAACGCTCAAAGAATGCCTATTGCAGACAGTTATGAGCTTATGGAATCTATTGCATGGACTCTCGTTGCCGTAGATTTTTTGGTAGTGCTTATTTTGCGCTTCAAACTTTTGGGAACTCTTGCAATTTTTGTGGCATTCATATTAACAGCCTTGCCCTTGTTTTGCCCGGTCTTTGCAAGCAGAAATTGGCAAGACGTTCCTGCGCCTGCAAATCTTGCAGGGGCGCACGCATTTTTTGCAATTTTGGCGTACACGTTTTTAGCAATTTGCGCCATATTTTCCTTCATGTATTTGCGTCAGCTAAATGCTTTAAAAACAAGAAGCGACGGAGTTTTTACCAGAGCGCTTTTGCCCTTGCCCAGGCTTATAAAACTTTCAAAACATTTTCTGGCATTAAGTGCGTCCACACTTGCTGTTTCTATTGGCATCGGCGCATTTGCAATATTAGGAGCAGATATAGAATTTAGAATTTATTTAAAGTCTGCAATAGGGCTTGTATTATTTTTACTGATGCTGGTTTTGCTTTTTTTATCTCAGAGAAAAAATTTGAGCGAAGGCGTTTTTGCAAAACTATGCATAATTTTGTTTGTGCTCGCACTTATTCTTATAATTCCAATTCAAGTTAGAAAGGTATAGTCATGAAAAATTTAGAAAATTTATCTCAAGAAATATTAAAATTATTGCGCAGCAAAAATTATGTTCCATCAGACCTGGGGCAAATTGCAATTGCCTTAAATTTGGAAAGGGGAGACATTCCTCAGCTAAATGCCGCAATTTCTAAAATGGTTAAAGAAGGCTGCGTTTTGCGTGTTAAAAATGAAAGGTACGCAGCAACAAACGACCTTGATTTAATAGCAGGCACTATAGAATTTAGACCAAACGGAAAAGCTTCTATCAGAACAAAAGAGGGCAAAGTTGTAAGCGTGCGCCGCGAAGACACAGGTGTTGCTCTTGATGGCGACAAAGTCATTGCAAGAAAAATCGATGAGCGCAAAAATAAAAAACATCGCTACGACAAGTATGATACAGATGAAAGTTTGTTCGCAAAAGTTATTCGCATAATAGAACGCAAAAGAGAATTTGTTGTTGGCACGCTTAAAAAATCTTGGAATTTTTGGCACATCATTCCTGACGACCCACGTTTTTATTACGACGTAATTGTTGCAGACCCAAGCACCAGCAAAGTAAAGGCCGAAGAGGGCGACAAAGTAATTGTGCGTCTAAATGCTTGGGAAGTTAAAAATATAAATCCATCGGGAGAAATTACCGAAAATCTGGGGCAAAGCCATACTCCTATGGCAGAGTACAAGGCAATACTTGTTAAGTACGACCTTGCAGTAGATTTTCCTGAGGCAGTTTTGCAAGAAGTAAAAAACATTCCCAAAGAAGTTACTGCTGCAGACATTGAAGGGCGTCTAGATTTGCGAAACGAATTTACAATGACAATAGACCCATCTGACGCAAAAGATTTTGATGACGCAATTTCTATTGGGAAAAATGGCAAACTGATACGCATAGGCGTTCATATTGCAGACGTTTCTTACTATGTAAAGGGCGGCACTGCCTTAGATAAAGAGGCCAGAAAGCGTGGTAATTCCACCTACTTGGTGGGCACAGTTTTGCCTATGCTGCCTTTTGAACTTTCAAACGGAATTTGCAGTTTGCTTGAAGGGCAGGATAGGTTGGTTAAATCTGTATTTTTAGAGTTCGATACCATTGGCGACTGCAAGTCTGTGCACTTTGCAAACTCTGTAATCAGAAGCAATAAACGCTTAAGTTATAAGCAGGCTTACGCTTTACTGACAGAAAATGACATAGAAAAAATCAAGGCGGTTAAAACTCCTGACGCTTATGCAACAGGCGCAACAGGCAAGCCCTTAAGCGAATGTTCTGACGAATTCATTGGAAGGCTAAGATTTATCATTCGCCAAATGTGGAGCATAGCAAGCACTCTGCGCAAAAGAAGAATGAAAAAAGGCAGCCTTGATTTGGATATGCCTGAAACAAGAATCTTTTTAGACGCAGAAGGCTATGCCGCAAGAATTGAAAAATTGGAATATGATGAAAGCCATCAGCTGATTGAAGAATTTATGCTTGCCGCAAACGAGGCTGTTGCAAGAGAACTCTTTGACGCCCACTTGCCATATATTTCCAGAGTGCATGACGACCCTGATGAAGAAAAGCTCATGGATTTGCGAGAGTTTTTAGAACCCTATGGAATTCAAACAGGCGACCTTACACGCCGCAGAGAGCTCATGAAAGTTCTAAATGCGATAAACAAACATCCGCAGTCTTACATCTTAAAAACTCAGTTGCTTCGCAGTTTAAAGCGTGCCGTTTACAGAGCCTCTGCAGACGGCCACTTTGGGCTTATGAAAGATTACTATGCGCACTTTACTTCTCCGATAAGGCGCTATGCAGACTTTACTGTGCACAGAACAATGAACTATCATATGCAGCTTACAAAAGATCCAACTGCGCCAAAACAAAAGCAAGAGCTTTTAAGCCAAAGCTATTTAGAGGGCATTGCTGAGCATATCTCAAAAACAGAGGCAAATTCTACC
>JAVBSE010000038.1:0-5362 GCA_031547315.1 Opitutales bacterium | reverse complement strand
TCACGGCTTTGAATGAGACTGTCAGGCAGTTCAAGGCATACTACAACGGTTTGAATGCCGGCTTGTACGGCCTCGGCGACGAAACCAACAGCCTGCTTAATGCCAACAAACAGCGCCCTGCAAATTATAGAGTGCCCAATGTTTAATTCATTAATGCCCTGAACTTTTACAATGTCAGAAATATTTAAATAATTAATGCCATGCCCTGCATTAACAACAAGCCCTATTGAGCGCCCATAGTCTGCGGCTTTTGCAATGCGCTCTAATTCTTTTTGATATTTTTCACTACTCCCCCAAGCATTTGCAAATGCCCCTGTGTGAAGCTCTACAACAGGTGCTCCCATTTTTTTTGCAGCGTCAAGTTGGGCATTTTCGGGGTCGATAAACATTGAGCAGATTGTACCTATGTTTGAAAGTTTTTTGACTACATTTTCAGATCTTTCAAAATTTGAAATCAAGTCTAAGCCGCCTTCTGTTGTGACTTCATTTCTGTTTTCAGGAACTATGCAAGCGTAGTCCGGCGCAACTTTTAACGCCACATCTAAAACTGATTCTGCGCAAGACATTTCCAAATTCAATTTTGTGCGCAAAGATTTTTTAAGCGCATAAATATCTGCATCAACAATATGGCGCCTGTCTTCACGCAAATGTGCAGTAATAGAGTCTGCGCCTGCATCTTCGCACATTAGCGCAATATCTAAAACGCTGGGTTCAACAACAATAGTAGAGCCTTGCAAAACATCTTTGTATCTTGCTTGGCGCAGTGTTGCGCTGTGGTCAATATTTACTCCTAATTTAATCATATTATTTAAATTTTTTCCAAAGTGAGGGCATGAACAAAACTAGCACTGCATAAAATTCCAGCCTGCCAATAATCATTAAAAGCGATAGAATAAATTTTGCTGCGCTATTTAAAAATCCATAATTAAACATAGGTCCTGTCTCATTCATAGCAGGCCCAATATTAGAAAGCGCAGACACAACGCTGTAAAGGCATGCAGTAAAAGAAAGAGAATTTTCGACCGCAGAAAGCAAAAATAAACCCAATACAAAAACTATCGCATAAAGCGCTAAAAAAGACAATATATGCCTGGCATTTTCGTCGCTTACAAGTTTGCCGTTTAGGCGCAAAGGGCGCACGACATTTGGTCTGAAAGATTTTTCTATGTCTGAAAGTGCAATTTTAAAAACACCAACTGCCCTAAAAATTTTAAGCCCGCCAGAAGTAGATCCTGCGCAAGCGCCTGTTATGAACATCAAAAATATAATAACGTGCGCAACAGAAGGCCAAGACTGGTAGTCGGCTGTGCTAAATCCTGTAGAAGTGATAAGCGACACAACCTGAAAACTTGAGTCTGTAAAAGTTTTTGCAAAACTGCCAAAAGTCAAATTTGAATAATCAAATATTGAAACAAAAATTATTGCCACATAAACAAGCACTAGGCAGATATAAGCCTTAAATTCAGTATTTTTTTTAATATGCGTCCAATCTTTATTCAAAAACATAAGAAGGACAGAAAAACTCACACCCCCCATAAACATAAACACAATTGCAACCCACTCTATCGCATAGCTGCCAAAAGCTGCAATGCTTGCTGTTTTTGTAGAAAAACCGCCAGTAGAAACTGTGGCAAACATGTGGCAAACTGCGTCGTAAACAGACATTCCGCAAAGCTTGTAAGAGACTGCGCAAAGTACTGACAAAAATAGATAGATACGCAAAATTCTCCAAATTCCAGACTTAATTTTGCCACGCTCAAAAGCCTCTGTGCTCATGTTAGACTCTCTTGTGTACAAAACTTTTGCCCCTGCCCCCAAAGAAGAAAGCAGCGCCACAAAGAAAACCACAACACCCAAGCCGCCTATCCACTGTGTGAGGGCTCTAAAAAAAAGCAGGCTCTCAGGAATAGATTCCAAGTTGCCAAACACGCTTGCACCTGTTGCTGTAAAGCCGCTCACAGACTCAAAAAATGCGTCAAAAAAACCACAGTTATAAATGAGCATATATGGCACAGAACCTAGCAGAGAACTTAAAAACCAGCCTAAGCCGACAACGCACATCGCTTCTTTTTTAAATAATTTTTTAGAAGAATCGCGCCCCGGCAAATAAAGTATGAGGGCCACAACAATCGCAAGCGCAAAACTGGTAATCCAAGATTCGCTTGCGCCTGCCTCTAGCGGATTGCCCGAATAATATAAAGACACGCAAGTAGACAAGCCAAAAGCCACTGCAACTATCATTGCAATAAAAGAAAGTAGCTTAAATACCAATACGTAATTCAAAGCAGTCCTAACTTGTAAAAAGTTTTACTATCTCTTCTATATGAGACTTAGATAGAATTATAATCAGCCTATCGCCAGCCCTGACAACGTCTTCAGCGCCGGGAACTTTTGTGAGGTTTCTGTGCATTAAAGCCGCAACGATGCAGCCCTGAGGCAAAGAAATTTCTTTGATTGTTTTGTCTTTTGTAGAAGAAGTTTCTGAAACACGCACCTCAACCAAATCTACCTCTTCGTCTTCAAGCGTTCCAATTTTTATGTACTTGCCTGTTGATACATAGCGCAAAATTTCGGCGGCAGTTGTGCGCCTGGGAGAAACAACCAAATCAAGGCCCATAACCTCTATCATATTGCCCAAAACAGCCTCATAGTCGGGCTTGTTGATAATAAGATGAACGTGCTTTACGCCAAGCTTTTTAGCTTGAAGCGAGGTCATGATATTTTCTTCATCATCACGTGTGCAGGCAATAAAATAGTCGGCAGAGCCTATATCTTCTTCTTCCAAAAGCCTAAGCGAAGTTGCGCTGCCATTGATGACTGTTACCCTAGGGAACATTTCAGCCATACGCTTACCTAAAGTCAAACTTGGCTCTATAACCCTAATTCTAAAACGAGGGTTAGACAAAAGGCGTATAAGCGAAACTGCAACCTCTGTTGCGCCATAAATAACAACCACAACATCATCATCAGACCTAGATGCAGTAAATAAAGACCTATGCTCAAACAAAACTTCGGGAGAGCCTAAAACTGTAACAACGTCGCCCGCCTTAATTTCAGAATCCGCCTTTGCAAGCATCATTTTGCCTGCACGCTGAATATAGCCTACACGCATACCTGTGGGGATTTTTATATCACGCAAAGTTTTGTTTGCGATTTTTGCGTTTTCGGCAACCTCCATTTTTTGCACTTCAATTTCGCCTCTGGCAAAATCTTCAACAGCAACACGCTCAGGATTGCGTATCATCTTTGCAAATTCCACAGCGCACAGGGCTTCGGGGTTTAGCAAAAAATCAATATCGAAGTGATCCTGATAATTGACAAGCGAGTTGTCTGTATAAACTTGGTCGTGAATCCTGGCCACAGTAAATTTTGCACCAAGTTTTGACGCAAGGCTTGAAGCCACAATATTTAGCTGGTCGTGGGCAGTCATAGCCAAAAAGAAGTCTGCATCTTTAACATCTGCACGCTCTAAATATTTTGCAGATGCGCCGTTGCCTATTATAACACGCACATCTTGCTCTTCATTCATTTCAGAGGCAATAGTGTCTGAACTTTCTATAACAGTAACGTCATCGCCCCTTTCGCTTAAAATTTGCGAAAGATAACGACCTACCTCGCCAGCACCTACACTGACAATTTTCATCTCTTTAAAATTATGCAAACAAGCTAACAAATGCCCAAGACTTATTAAAGCTTTTTTTCTTGGGCTTTTTGCTTGAAAAATAAATAATAGTCTAAAAAATATTGCGCAATATGTTAGACGAAAAAAATCCACAAATTCTTATCATAATGGGCAGTATGAGCGACTGGGACACAATGAAACATTGCGCCGATATGCTCGACACCCTCAATATTCGCTACGATCGCCAAATTGCAAGCGCACATCGCACCCCGGAAAAAGCAATGAAACTTGCAAGTGACGCAGAAGCGCGCGGCGTTAAAATAATCATAGCGGCAGCAGGCGGCGCAGCCCACCTGGCAGGCGTGCTTGCAGCACATACACACCTTCCTGTATTGGGAGTGCCTATGAAAGGCTGGGCGCTAGATGGCATGGACTCCCTACTTTCAACTGTGCAAATGCCAAAAGGCATACCTGTGCTCACTCTTGCAATAGGCAAAGCGGGGGCAGCAAACGCAGCAGTTGCAGCTTGCCAAATTCTTGCACTTTCTGATGAAACTATGCGCAAAACTTTTGCAGACTTTCGTCAAAAACAAACTGACGAAGTTCTAAGTCTAAAATTTGAAAACTAAAAATATGGCCACAGCAAAAAAACAAAAAATTGCAGGGCTTACACTGCTTGGCGAAAAGCTCAACAAACCTTCAAAAATTCTTGAAGTTTTCGACAACAAAGCCAAAGGCAAAAACTACACAGTAGAACTCACAACAAATGAGTTCACTTGCCTATGCCCTATCACAGGCCAGCCAGACTTTGCAAAAATTACAATACGCTATATACCTAACGGAAAAATTGTAGAAAGTAAGTCGCTTAAAATGTATTTGTGGAGTTTCAGAAACGAAGGCTGCTTTCACGAACATATTGTAAATATTATTTTGGAAGACCTTGTAAAAGCAATGAACCCAATCTGGATAGAAGTAGAAGGCGACTTCAACGCCAGAGGCGGCATTGCAATCAAAGTTACAGCCACACACGGCAAACGTAAATAGGTAAATTTTAGGGGAGAAATTTTCATGAAAAAGTTTTGGAAAATAATAGCAGCAACATTTACTATGTCTTCTGCTTTTGGAGCACAAAGTGTTTTTGCGTGCGCACGCACTCTTGAATTGCCAGAATTTTTTTCTTGGAAATTCCCTATAGTTTTAAATGTAGATTCAGAAAAAGTAGTTTCAGAAAATACATACTTTATAGAACCTGCAATAAACCAAGATTTTGCTACTATCTTCGTAAAAGAGGGAGTGACTAAAAGTGTGTTTAAACTTTATTCTGACTTTGATTCCTTTGAAGCTTCTTTAAGTAAGAATAATAAGAGGCCTTTCGAGGAAATTGTAAATCGTGTAAATCTTGGCAAAGCAGAAACTATTGCTCCTTTAATTTCTTCAGAAAAAGATCTTAAACGTTCTATAAAATTTGTAGAAATGATGGGTATAAAGGATTTGCAAATTAAGTGTATTGTCTCGGTTCCTACAGGCGAAAATAAGAATCAAGATCTTAATATGTATTTGTGTGTCTTTTTTGAAAGTAAATCTTCTAAACTGCGCCCGGATATGAATTATATTGATTTTGAATTTTGACAAAATTTTGATGACCCCAAAAAATGTAATTTTTCCGAAAAATCTAATTTTCTTAAAATACTCTCTTTATGTTTATGTTTTTCAGTACCAACACTGTCAAAAAATTGAATA